>JAYSTR010000021.1:0-15369 GCA_043719555.1 Bacteroidota bacterium
TATGCTGTTTTTGATATGATTAAAAACAATAAGATAGGTGCTGATGAAAAAATATTAATTGTGCACTCTGGCGGTTTACAAGGAAATTCCGGATATGAAAAGCGTTACAATCTTAATCCGACTCGCCAAGTAAATGACATCCAAGGATAAACTTGTTTATCGCTATAGCCAGGAAGTTTAGCATATTTATCAGACAATTTAAAAAACCCAAAACCAATAGCAACCATATTTGTAAAATGTTTACCTCTACTTTTAAGTAAGCCATTTTGTAACATAAACGTTTGCCCTTCTATGCCTCCTAAAAATATATCTTTTCCAGTTCTGTATCTTGGGCCAACAAAGTAATCCAATTCTGGTCTAATGGGATGATAATAATTAATGTCGATTCCTGTAACAAAGCCTAGATCATCAGATGGCTGATAATTTTGATTTCGGTTATTACGATTGTTAGACACCGCATTTTTATATGGATTAAACGTTAAACTAAATGGAATGTTTATACCAATAGATTTGTTCAAAATAAGTCGTTCGTAGGAAAATGTTAAACGGCCAACTATAAGTTGCGTTGGGTAAAAACCAAGTATGGTGTTTCCTAAAGTATCTGATTTTTTGCGCCATTCGTTAAGTATACGGTCATTAGTTTCGCTTTCGGTTTCAGAAAGTATACTGGTTGATTTATAATAGTTTTTAGATTCACCAAAGATGTAAATTTCGCCTGTTTGTTTTTCTGCAATTAAAATATCTTTAGTTTGTAATTTAAATTTCTTGTTACCTATTGCTGTTGTATCAATAAAAAAAAGAGTACTATCGTTAATATTTACAATGTTACATAGCTTCGTTTGCCCATTTTTTAAGAATAGCTTATCCTGGGCTTTAGCAAGCAGTTGGATGAGTATTAGTAGTATGAATAATAATTTAAATTTCATTTTAAAATCTATATCCAAAACAATAACCTAAATATATTTTCGGATAATTATTTAAATTGGTAGTTGTTGTTGAGTTTCGGTTTCTGTATGATTTTAATGTTGGCGAATTATTTACGGCACCTATGCATACAAAAAACTTAAAACTAAAATTGGTTGATACTCTGTACTGCCATCCATTTGTAATCATTAGAGCAATTTGTTGTCCTTGTTTGCTTGCGTAATGCAATTGATTGTTTGTGGTGTCATTAACAGCATCATATTTAAATTTCATGTACTTACTTTGTAAACCTATAAAATACTGACTTCGTTTATATTGTTGCAGAAAATAATTAATGCCTAAACCTGCATCGAATAATTTTTTGGTATGGTGAAAGGAACTTACAATTAAAGCGTTTAATCCACTCATATGCGTATTAAAATTATAACCTCCCATAAAGGATAATCCAAGCTTTCCGTTTAATATTTCTTTATCATAAAATAACGTAATATCTCCATTTGATAAGGCTAAAGCATTGATAGATAAGAAATTTGTGTTTACGTAATAAATTGGTTTTTTATCAGTTTGGAGTGGTTTGCTGTATATGGTATCTGTCTCTGTTTTTTGTGAATTTGATGGTGGAAATACGCGTTTTGGATTTTCGGTAATAATATCGGTTGTGTTATTTTTGTACTTAATGAGTACGATATCTGATTTAGAGATTACATACGTTGGACCATTTAAGTAGGAGTAATTCTTATATTTTATATCTGTTAAATTTATTTCTAAAACCTTTACTTCGAGTTTTGTGCCTTTACTAGTGTACAAAATATCCTGTCCTACAATAAATTTTGTAAGGAACAGTAAGTTAAAAAATATGAATTTTTTAAGGGTCATTTAATTAAGTAAACATAATAAAATTACAGCTATAAGACTATTAAAACTGTTTAGTATATTTACTAAAAAAACAAATTATGATAATTCTATATATTGTGTTGGCATTGGTTGTTCTATTGTTTTTATTGGCTTTAATTTTGCCTAATAAATATCATATTACTAAAACTATTATTGTTAATAGCTCTACTGAAAATAGTTTTGAATTGGTAGCAAATTTAAATCACTATCACTCTTGGAATCCTTGGGCTAAAATGGAACCAACTGCCGAGCACCAAATTTTAGGAACTCCTAAAACTATAGGGCATCAATATTCGTGGGATGGAAAAAAAATTGGCACAGGTGGTTTAACTATTACTTCTATAAATGAACCTAATTCTATTGAGCTGGAGTTGGCTTTTTTAAAACCATTCGCATCTACTGCAATCGATAAATGGGCATTTGAGCAATTGCCGAATAATCAAACTAAAATTACATGGATAAATTATGGCGATTTGGCTTTTCCAATGGCTCGCTTAATGGGACCAATGATTAATAAAAATCTTAATAAACAGTTTGAACAAGGATTATTAAATATAAAATCTCTTTGCGAAAAGTAGTTTGATCTTTAATTATTAGTTTAAAAGCCGACTCGTTCGGCTTTTGTTTTTTTTGTAAATTACTACCCTATTTTAAGCAATGAAAAAAATTCAAAATTACATCAACGGTGAGTTGGTTGAACCAATCTCAAATCAATACATTGATAATTACGACCCATCTCGTGGCATCGTTTATTCTTTAATTCCAGATAGCGATGAGCAAGATGCTAATAAGGCCATTGCTTCTGCTAAAGAAGCGTTTAAAACATGGAGCATTACTCCAAAAGATGAACGGTCAAAATATTTATTGAAAATTGCTTCTTTGATTGAAGATAATTTGCACGAACTAGCTATTGCCGAAAGTTTGGATAATGGGAAGCCATTACACTTAGCTAAATCAGTTGATATACCTCGCGCTGCTGCTAACTTTCATTTTTATGGTACAGGAATTTTACACTATTCCTCTCACGCTCATAGTATGGAAGATACTGCCATTAACTACACATTACGTCAACCAGTGGGAGTGGCAGGGTGTATATCTCCTTGGAATTTGCCTCTCTATTTATTTAGTTGGAAAATTGCACCAGCCTTAGCTGCAGGATGCACGGTAGTTGCAAAACCTTCGGAAATTACACCTATGACGGCGTATTTACTATCGGAGATATGTATTAAGGCAGGTTTACCCAAAGGCGTATTAAATATTGTTCATGGTTATGGTCATAAAGTTGGTAATGCAATTGTTAGCAGTACTGATGTGCCATTAATTTCGTTTACTGGTGGTACTAAAACAGGGGCAAGTATTGCAAGTATTGCAGCACCTATGTTTAAAAAACTATCGTTGGAGTTAGGTGGAAAAAACCCTAATATTATTTTTGCTGATTGCGATTATGATAAAATGTTGCAAACAACCATGCAATCATCTTTTGCAAATCAGGGACAAATTTGTTTATGCGGGTCTCGCATTTTTGTTGAGAAATCTATTTACGAAAAATTTAAAACGGATTTTGTAGCTAAAACAAAAAAACTAAGTGTTGGTGCGCCAATGGAAGATAGTACAAGAATAGGTGCTGTTGTTTCTAAACCACATATGGAAAAAATATTATCATACGTTGAGTTAGCTAAACAAGAAGGTGGTACTGTATTGTGTGGTGGTAAACAAGCAACGGTTACTGGTGAATTTGCAAATGGTTATTATTTAGAGCCAACAATTATTGAAGGCTTAACATATGATTGTCGTACAAATCAAGAAGAAATTTTTGGCCCAGTTGTTACTATTATGCCTTTTGAAAATGAGGAAGATGTGATGCATTATGCAAACTCTACACAATATGGATTAGCATCTACAGTATGGACCCAGGATATTACTAAGGCAAATCGTGTAGCTATGAATTTGCATACAGGTATTGTTTGGGTAAACTGCTGGTTGTTGCGCGATTTACGCACTCCATTTGGAGGCGTTAAGTCATCAGGTGTTGGAAGAGAAGGTGGCTTTGAGGCTTTAGATTTTTTTACAGAACCAAAGAATGTGTGTGTTAAATTAAAGTAGTTTTTAAATTATAAACTTTAGATAGCCTAAATGCACACTAAGCTAAATTCACCCCAACTTTCCCCTCCTATGGAGGGGTGTCCGCAGGACGGGGTGGTTTATAATGCCTCACGAAACGTCGAGGCAAATAACAATAGCCCAAAAGAAATTATAACAACAATACACAACCAACCCATTTACCGAAACTTTATCCAAAACCTTCCCTACAATCCTAATCTAAAACCATTATTAAAAGATAAACGTAAAGCAGGTATTTTATCCGAAGTATTATTTTGGCAACAGGTGCATAAAAATAAATTTCATCATATAGATTTTGATAGACAGCGCATTATTGGAAATTACATCGTAGATTTTTATGTAAAAACACTTGGTTTAGTTATAGAAATAGATGGGAGCAGTCACGATCATAAACATGAGTACGATGAAATTCGGCAACACTATTTAGAAAGCCTAGGACTCATGGTTTATCGAATACAAGACTTTGATATGAAAAAAAATTGCGAACTTGTAATGATAGGTTTAGAGAATTATATTATAGAACAGTTTGGTGATAGTAATCCGTCGCTTCATAAACCACCCCGTCCTTCGGACACCCCTCCAAAGGATTGGAATTGCTCACAAGATGTAAAAAACACATATTAAAAAAATATCTAAATTCGTAAACAATATATTTAAAAGAGATGTTAGAAAATACAACAAGAACAGAATTAGAATCACTAGGCGAATTTGGGTTAATTAAACATTTAACTGAGTTTGTAGAAATATATAATCCATCATCTTTAAAAGGTATTGGAGATGATGCTGCTGTTATAAAATATGCGAACGATATGCAAACAGTTGTATCAACAGATATGCTGGTTGAAGGCGTACATTTTGATTTAACGTATATGCCAATGAAACATTTAGGTTATAAAGCTATCTCAGTAAACTTATCCGATATTTGTGCAATGAATGCAACACCAAAACAAGTAACGGTTAGTATTGCAGCATCTAATCGTTTTTCGGTGGAGGCATTAGAAGAGTTGTATGCAGGCATTTTATTTGCTTGCCAAAAATATCAAGTAGATTTAATTGGTGGCGATACAACATCATCTACTAGTGGTTTAGTAATTAGTGTTACAGCTATTGGAGAAGCTGCTAAAGAAAACATAGTATACCGTAATGGAGCTAAAGAAAAAGATTTGTTATGTGTAAGTGGCGATTTAGGTGGTGCTTATATGGGATTACAAATGCTAGAGAGAGAAAAATCTGTGTTTAAAGATAATCCAAACATACAACCTGATTTAGATGGTAATGATTACATTTTAGAACGCCAGTTAAAACCAGAGCCTAGAGTTGATGTAATTGAATTATTAAAAAGTTTAAATATTGTGCCAACAAGTATGATAGATGTGAGTGATGGATTAGCTTCGGAAATTATTCATTTATGCACACAATCCGATGTTGGTTGTGAGTTATACGAAGAAAAAATCCCCATCGATCCTCAAACATTTGATAGAGCGCGCGAGTTTAATTTAGATCCGACAGTTTGTGCTTTAAGTGGAGGCGAAGATTATGAGTTGTTATTTACGGTGCCTATCGGCGATTATGATAAAATAAAAAACGTACCTGATTTTACAATTATTGGACACATGACAGCAAAAACCGCAGGTATTAACTTAGTAACTAAATCTGGTTCATCTCATCCAATTACAGCTCAGGGTTGGAATGCATTTAAATAATCTGTAATTTTAATTTTATGAAGGGTCATTTATTTACATTCTTATTTATTGCCTTGTCTTTATTTGCATGCGATAAAAAGAAATCGAGCATTGCAGGGAGAGTAATTAATAAAGCAACCGGTGAGGGTGTTTATAATGCAATAATTAATTTTAACCAATGCAAAACCGAAGGCGAAAATTGTGACGAAACAGTAATTGGCCAAGCATACACATTACAAAGTGGCGATTTTAAAATTGATAAACAAATAGCGAGTAAATCAAAAATAAAATGGATTACAGTTATTTATAATAATAAGGAAGTCGGAAGGGTTGATAATGTTGGCTTAAACGATAAAAATATAACCATAGAAGTAACACTATAATTTTTAACATGAGTAATCAAAATTCAATAGAATCATCAAAAGCACCAGAGCCGGTTGGCTTATATCCGCACGCTCGTAAAGTAGGTAATTTATTATTTTTGAGTGGTGTTGGTCCGCGCGAAAGAGGCACCAAAAAAATACCAGGCGTTGAGTTGGACGAAAAAGGAAGCATAATGTCTTACGACATAGAGGCACAATGCCATAGTGTGTTTCGTAACATTAAATATATTTTAGAAGATGCTGGCAGTAGCTGGGATAAAATTATTGACGTTCAGGTTTTTTTAACCAATATGAAAGATGATTTTCCGAAATACAATAAGTTATGGGCTGAATATTTTAGCGAGAATCCTCCTTGTCGCACAACGATAGAAATTAATTGTTTACCAACACCAATTGCTATCGAGTTAAAGGTAATAGCCAGTATTGATTAGTGGTAATTAAATATTAGTTGCAAAAAAGGTTCGCAATATTTATTGCGAACCTTTTTTGTTCAATACATGATTAGTCATTTGGTTGATCCAACGCGTTTTTTTTACCAGCTGGTTTCATCTCTTTGTGTTTGGCTTTTTGCTGTGCAACTTGTTCGGGGCTTAAACTAGCCATCACATCTTTGCGAGACTCTTTGCGAATAGCTCCAATTTCTTGTTTTGCTAATTCTTTGTTTTCTTTCTGACCTTTGTATTTGGTTCTTATTTCGTCAATTTTTTTAGCACGTTCCAAAGCTATTCCGTAAATTTTTGGTTTTTGATCTTCGGTTAAATTAACTTCTTTTACTAACTCATCAACCGTTTTCTGAGCTCTCATTTCGGGAGTTAATTTTTGTTTTGGAGTGGGTTGAGTTTGTTGTTGAGAAGTAGTTGTTTTTTGTTGAGCATTTGTAGTCGTAGCAAATGCAAAAAAACTAGCGGCAATTAAAATTACTTTTTTCATCATGTTAAGTTTTAAAGGTTATTTAATCTTTGACTATGAAAAACAGAAAAGGTTTAATTGATATTTTTTAACGACTTCCCTAAAATAAAAAACACCTCTGAAAATTAATATTCCAGAGGTGTTATTTGAGGTGTTATTAAAATTACAACTTAGGTGCTTCCACTATTTTAAATTCAGTACGACGATTAATAGCATGTTCTTCTTCAGAACAAGGAACATCATTGCCACATTTATTTAATAATTTAGATTCTCCGTAACCAACAGCTTTTAATCGCGTTTTGTTAATTCCTTTTGCAGTAATGTAATCTACAGCGGCTTTAGCACGCTTTTGAGATAATAGCATATTATAAGCATCAGAGCTACGAGAATCGGTATGAGAGCTTAACTCAATGGTTAAATTATTATTGGTTGCTAAAATATTTATGACTTTATCTAATACATTTTTTCCAGCTTGGTCAATTTTATAATCTCCGTAAGCATATTGTAATTTTTCTACAATTGTTAACGCTTCTTTTTGTTGTTTGTTTTTCATTTCTAAAACTTGTAACCACGGATCATCAACCGAAAAATCTCCCATCGCATTTTTATCTACATCTAATAATTCGAATTGAAATTTACCATTTGAATTTCGTCTAATTTCTTTATAGATGCGTCCTTTCGAATCGGCTAAGTACACTTTAGATACATTTGTAAAACGACCATCACTGTCATCTATGGAGAATAAATAGTTTTTGTCAGTTTCTAAATTGTTGAATGTGAATTTCCCTTTATCATCAGTGATAATGTTTTCTATTACTTCATTTCTATTAAAGATCGTAACCTTCGCATTGGTGATGGCTTTTTTATCTTGATCGTATAAAGCACCTTTTAATTTCATAATTAACTCAGTATCCTCAATTACTAAATCACTCATTGTTGATTTATCATTAGCTAATAAATTAAATTTGAATTTACCATTTCCATCAGAGCGCATTGTTTTAATTTCTTTACCTTGTTTGTTGGTCAACACTATTTTCATATCGGCAGGTAAATCGTTATCATCAATGGTTAATGAATAATTTTGATCTAAAGGTAAATTACGAAATGCAAAGGCTCCAAATTCATTGGTAGTAGTTGTTTCCATAACATCGCCAAACTCGTTTTTAATCACCACTTTTTTATTTGCAAGAGGCTTACTTGGGCTATCGCCATATAATAAATTACCCGCTAAACTTAAATCATCATCATTATATAAATCGGGCATGCCATTTGGGTCTACTGGTAAATTACGAAAAACAAATTTTTGTCCGGCGCCTTGGTTGTGAGTAATACGTGCTATTTTACCATTTTTATCGGCTAAATAATAACGCGACTTCGTTTTTAAATTGAGGTCGTTTTCTTCAATTTCGGCCATATATGATTTATCAGAATCTAAATTTTTAAACACAAACAAACCTTTATTGTCTGTATTTGTTGAATCTATTTTTTTGCCTTTATCATCTAATAAATAAACTTTAACTCCTTTAGCTGGATCGTTCACATTTTCGGTTAACAATACCATACCATCAATAACCATACTTTTGCTGGTAAATTTGTACCAGTAGATATCATCGGCGCCTTTACCTCCTTCGCGGTTCGAAGAAAAATAACCCGTTGTATCATTTATAAATGTGATGCCAAAATCATCAGCTTTACTATTTAAGTATAACCCTTCGTTACGATTTAATAACCAACGACCATCAGTTTGTTTAGCCGAAAAAATATCTAAATCACCAAAGCCAGGTAAGCCATTTGACGAATAATACAACATGCCGTTTTTATTAATTGATGGAAATAATTCATCATCGCTCGTATTAATATCCACTCCTAAATTAACAGGCTTGTCCCATGAGTCGCCATTTTTTTTACACATCCAAATATCTTGTCCACCCAAACCGCCCGGCATATCTGAGGCAAAAAATAACACCGTTCCATCATTGTTTAAACTTGGATGAGCGCAAGAATACGCATCATTATTATAAACAAATGCTTTTGACTTAGAATATGAATTACCCTCAACAGCACTGAAATAAATTTTCGCTCGATTTACAAAGTTTTTATCTTTTGTTACTACATAACCAACGCGTGTGTAGGCTGCTAACTTTCCATCGCCTGTAAATGAAATTGGTCCATCATGAAAACTGGTATTTACTTTTTTAGATAATAATTTTCCTTTTTTAACTTCGTTACTTTTTATTTCCGAAGAAAAAATATTTAAATAGGGTTGATTGTTGGTGTTTGATTTTTCGAAATCAACTACGTCGCTCGTTTTTTCGCCTACGTATACTAATTTGTTATTTATTACAACTGGACAAAACTCCGAACGGCTGGTATTAATAGATTCGATATTTTTTATTTCGTATTCCTTAGGTTTACTTTCCCAATATTTTATTTCCTGACAAGACTTAATAGCATTTTGAGCGGTTTTACTTTTTTCATTTGCTTCTATATATGAATAATATTGATTTAAAGCTTCGCTGTATTTATTGTTTGATTTTAATACATTGCCATAATTGTAATTAACTTCAGAAGGAACTTTACCCATACTAATAGCTTGTGCGTAGTAGGTTTCTGATTTTTGATAATTATTTAAAATACGATGACAATCAGCTAATTTTATAAGAGCAGTCTGTTTATCGCTAGAATTTCCTTTTGCTACTTTTTCATAAGCCGAAATTGCTTTTGCGTAATTGTATTTTGAAAACTGTTTTTCAGCTTTTTTAAATTGCCCAAAACTTGCGGTAGTAATTACAAGTATAAAACAAGTAAAGTATATATTAATTTTTTTCATAGAGAGATAGCAAACAAATTTTATAAATAACGAGGAGATAACATTTTTGATTTAAACGTTCCAAAATCAAATCCTATCATAATTTCATGACCATTACCTAAACGTTTTTGAACTTTATTCACACCAGAATCAAAGGAGTATCCGATGCGCAAATTATTAGTTATAATTACTTGCATTAAAGCGCCTACGGTAGCATCAGATCGCATAAATGTGCCTAGCCACAAACGTTGTTTAATTAAAAAGTTTAAATTCAAATCTATGTTTCCAATAGTACCTGTTCCTTTATAAATTAAAGCAGGATTAATCACTAAATTTTCTCCTACAGAAAAACCTTTACTAATAATGGCAAAAACGTGCGTGTTTAATTTATAAGTTAAATCATATTCTATTTGTTTACCAGTTGCATTAGTAAATGAAACATTATCTTTATAAATGTAAGCTGCATTTAAATGAGTTGCGCTCAGGCCTGCATAAAACGAATTTGATTTTAAAAATAACCCTGCATCAAAATCTGGTTTTATTTTATTGGTTGCTAAATTCGCATAAGCTATATTTTCTCCAGCATCCTTATAATTTATTTTATTAAAATCAAACACATAGTTTACTATACCAGCACGTAATCCAAATGATAATTTTAATTTATTAGTTACAGGCATGATATAAGATATGTTTCCATAAGCAGCAGTTATGCGTTTTGGCCCAATGGCATCATTATAAGCGCTCAGTCCTAAGCCTAGTCGTTTCTTTTTTAATGGGCCGTGAAAACTAAATGATTGCGTTTGCGGCGCACCATCAAATCCACTCCATTGTTTGCGAATATCAATAACCGCACTTAACGCATCGCGTGTACCTGCATAAGCTGGATTAATAACCATTTGGTTAAATTGATACTGACTATACTGTGGATCTTGCTGTGCAAAACCAACTGTTGTTAGTAGTATCAGTATATGTAATATTATTTTTTTCATAATGTGTATATTTCAATCTTTTTTTAATTAGTAACTTCTATCCAACCTTTTTTTATGAGTGATCCATCTTTGGTTAGTAACGTATAAAAATAGGTTCCACTATCAACAGTTTTTCCTTTAAATTTTCCATCCCATTTATTGTTGATGTTATCGTATTGCGTTGTTTGATATATTTTATTTCCCCAACGGTTAAAAATAACAACCTGATTATTTGGGAATTTCGAAATATTTTCAATGATCCAGTAATCATTTACTCCATCGCCGTTAGGTGTAAATCCATTAAATATCGTTACATCACATTTTTCATCAATAGTTACGGTAAATATAATAGTAGATGTGCACCCATTTGCATCAATGGCATTTGCTGTGTAAGTGCTATTAGTATTGGGTTTTACAACCTCAGTATTAGGATGCGGATTATTTGCCCATAAAGGAATATAACCACCTGTAACAGATAATATAGCCGAATCGCCAATACAAATATTTGATGGCGTAGTAATTGGAGTAAGATTGGAAGTGTTTTTTAAATCAATAAATACAGTACTAAAATTGGCACATCCGTTTGAACCTTGTCCATATACTGTAAATGTAGTTGGTGCATTAATCGTAACTGTTTGAGGATTACCAATTAAAAATCCAGGCATCCATGAATAAGTAATAGCCGAGCCACTTGCTGTTAAAGTTGCTGTTTGATTGTTGCAAATAAGCGTATTACTTGTTATTGCAGAAACTGTTGGTGCTAATAAAACAGTAATTGGTAAAAAAGCAGTGTCTTTACAAATACCAACATTGGTACCAACTACACTATACGTTTGATTAAAAAATGGTTGTATAACAATTGTATCATTAACCGAACCTGTGCTCCAACTGTATGTTGACGCGCCAGTAACAACTACTTGCATGGTGTAACCTTGACAAACGATGGATGAAGGAGATGATATAGATAATACTGGTTTCGCAATTAAATTTATAATACTACTTGCGGAATTTTTACATCCTTGTGTGTTTTTTCCAATTACCGAATAGGTTGTAGTTGGTGTTACAGGTAAAACATTAATTGTACTAAACGTTGATCCCGTATTCCATGTATAAGTTTGAGCACCAGATGCTGTTATACTAATACTATTTCCTTCGCAAATAGTTTGATTTGTTGGATTAACATTTACGACTGGCAAACTAAATGTAGTAATGCTAACAGTTTTCGTGTTGATGCAACCTGCAGGCCCACTTCCTTGAATAGTAAATGTTGTTACTCCAACCGTATTTATAGCAGTGCTTATAACGCTACCGGTAAAAGAAGTAGGTAATAGGGTGTAGGTATTTGCTCCAGTATTTGTAAAGGTAATAATCTCATTCAAACAAGTTGTTGGAGAACTTGCAGAAGAACCAACCGTTGGTAGCGAAACTACATTAATAGTATCTGAATCAAATCCGATACAACCTTGTGTACTTTTGCCAACAATATTATAGATTGTTGTAGATGTTGGATTTACCGTAAACGATGGTAACGTAATATTGCCAGGAGTTGTTGTGTAATTTGTAGCCCCCGAAATAGTAATAGTAGCCGTTTTACCAGCACACAATGGCAATAAAGGTAAATGATTGGCTGTAACAATTGGGATTGGATAAACTTGAATAGTAGTTGAAGTACTTTTTAAACAGCCTTTAGAATCTGTAACATTTAAAGTATAGTTTACGCTTGGTGTTGTTGTTGGAGTAACAGTTGTATTTGCTGAAGCAGCACCATTACTCCAGCTAATAGTATATGGAGGTGTGCCGCCCGAAAGTGATGAATTTAATCCAACAGAAGCACTTGCACAAACGGATGATGTAGTTGCAATAATAGAAGCATTTAAAATTGGGGGCTGTGAAATTGTAACTGTTTTTGTAAGAGTTAGTCCACAAACATTTTTAATAACACATGTGTAATTACCTGCACATAAATTTATAACAGATTGTGCAGTTGAGGCTATTGGACTCCAACTATATGTAAATGGCCCTGCATTAATTGGAGTTACAGACGCACTAGCATTACATACGCCGCCACAAGTAATGGATTGTGTGCTCACGCCAGAAGTTGTATTTGCATTTACCTGAATTGTATGTGTCTTTATAGAATTTAAACCAACTGAGTTAACGGTTTGAGTAATAGAATAAATGCCTGCTGTGCTAAATGTTAATGTAGGATTTTGAACCGTACTTACAGCAGGTGTTGCACCAGTGCAAGTGTAATTCCAACTTGTAATAGAACCAGACGATGCTGATAAATCTGTTAAAGTGACAGATTGCCCTATGCATATAGAAGCGTTTGATAAAGAAAAATCAGCATTTACGAATGGACAAAAAATATTAGTAAGTCCTTGTGATACATTAATATTAATGTTAGTTGGAGTAGTAAGATAATTTGAAACCATTAAAATATAGTATTGATTCGCTTGTGTATTTCCAATAGTTAGAGTTTCTGTTGGTGATGGTGAAAAACTGCAATCTACAATTGCCGAAGCATTTGTAACATCAAAACAAAAATTTGTATTACTTGAGAAAGGCCCCCACATAATGCAATCAATATCGGTACCTGCTGTTGAATTTAAAATTAATTGTGTTGTTGTAGTTGCAATAGTTGTAGGAGTTTTAAAATAAAGCCAAGTAGGCCTTGGTGGATTACCCAAGCAGCCATAGTTTGGCCCAATTTGAGCAGCAACTGTGCTTGTGTTGGCAGGAAACGACAACACGGTATTAGTTCCAAAACATAATTGTGTTGGACTACTACATGTGTTTTGAGAGATACAAACATTTTTTATCAGCAATGCGAATAACATCAATAAAATTTTCCTTGATAAAATATTTTTAGCTTTTTTCAAATTGTTTTAATTTTATGAAATTATTTTCCAGTTAATTCTACCCACCCTTTTTTAACGGCGTTATCTATTTCTATAACATAAAAATAGGTTCCACTTGTTAAGGTTGATCCATTAGGGCCTTTACCATTCCAGTTGTTTGTTGTATTGTTGTATCCTGATGTGCTCCACACTTTATTTCCCCAACGATTAAAAATAGATACCTTATTTTCAGGAAAATCATTTATCCCTTCAATAATCCAATTGTCATTTAAGCCATCACCATCAGGTGTAAAGCCATTAAATACATGTATTTGACAAACGTCAATACTCGCTGTAATTGTGAAAGTTGTTGTAACAGAATCTAAGATAATATTACTGTTATTATAATCGAGTGCTTTTACAATAACTGAATACGTTCCTGGAGCTAAACTATCTAGGCTCGAACAATCATTATTTGGGCAAACTGAACTTGGCTCCCATTTGTATAAAACCACACCAGTTTTTGAGGGTAAGGAATTGATTGCAATTGAAGCAAAACCATCTTTTTTATTTAAACAACTCTCGTTTTGTGATAACGGTGTAATACTTAATGCAAAATCGCCTACAATATCTGGTTGCAAAAAACCTTGAGTTATAACATTTGTACCATTTCCAATAGTTGCAATAATTGGTTCGCCAATGTTATAGTAAACTTCAATACCCGAAGCTCCAACTGCTCCGCCACCACCAGTTGTATTAATTACATTTGGTGTAACAGTTTGCGCCTTTAAGTATGTCGCAAAAAATAATATGATAATAAATAAGTATTTCATATTAATCAATTACAAAATAATTAAAATTTAAAGGTATAGTTACTGCTGTTCCAATGGGCGAAGTTGTTTTATAGGATAAATGAAAGATATAACCGTTTGCACTACTAACTGTATAAAAATTAAATGAAATATTTGGATTTGAAGTAGGCATCATGTTTGAAATTGGAGAAATCATTACAACCGGTGATGCATTTGTGTATGCTTTATTAAAAGGTATAAATACCGAATAATCTCCCGTTTGTGCTCCTGCTGCCAATATAGAATTCAAGTTTAATCTAATTATTCCTTTTGCATCAGAACTTGTACCGTCCATAGTTATATTTACAATTCCACCACTAAAAGCAACTCCAGACGATAATCCCAATGAAGTTGAAGCCGCAGCAACAGGGATTGCTTGTATTGATTTAAAATGACCTTCTTCGAGCAATATGCCAACATTAGAACTACCGGCAACAGCAGGTCCTAAAGAAGCTCTTATAGCAGCGCCTGTTCCCACAGTTTTTGCAATTAAGGCATCGCTTCCATTTAAAGTACTGTTGTTTATAAAACCAGCAGCTGCAGTGTTAGTAGTTGTACTTACAACATCTAACATGGCATTTGGTGAGGTAGTATTAATACCAACTTTTCCACCAGCATTAATTATCATACGAGTTGTTCCAACTGTTTCATCTTCAAATAATAAATTACCTGATGTGTTTTCAGAAAACATTGTGTAGCTATGTCCACCATTTGTAGCTTGTAAATTTATTCCAGCGCCTAAGCCTCCAAATTCGGAAATTGATATACTTTGATAATTACCACTATTGTTAAGTATTATTTGCCCATTTGATTCAATTCCTGAGGTAAATCTTGCATTCCCAGTAACATCTAATTTAAAGGTAGGAGTATTTGTACCTATACCAACTTTATCTGTAGTAATAGATTGAGTAATAACACCTGCGCCTTGTATCCAAGGAGAAGATCCGCCTCCAATTAAATTTACATATGGTTGATTATTTTCTGAAAC
>JAYSTR010000201.1:0-2913 GCA_043719555.1 Bacteroidota bacterium
TAGGCGGTGGATATGGTTTATTTAGTAGAGAATATGGATTAACCTGTGATACTGTTTTGGAAGTTGAAATGGTAACGGCACATGGTGAACTAATCAACACAAACAATCATCCAGATTTATTTTGGGCTTTAAAAGGCGGTGGTAATGGTAATTTTGGTATTGTTACCCGCTTTATATTTAAAACACATCCTGCTCCTAATTTTTTTCAAGCAAGACGTTTTAAAGCCTTTCATTTAACTGAAGAGCGCACACAAACTTTATTAAAGGAATGGTTTAATTTCGCACCTCAATTACCGAACAACTGCTTTTCGGCGTTTGTATTAAATGGAAAAACACTAACCGTATTAGTTACAAACTATCAAGAGCTATCTGATGAAACAACTAATGTATTAGCTGACTATGCAAAACTAACAGACACTTATAAAATAGGCTCCGAGTCAAAAGTAGCATCTTCATTAAAGGTATTTGGCGGGCAAAAAAAACCAATTCTTTTTAAAAATGCATCAGTAGGCTTATATAAAAATTATGAAACGATAGAAGCAATTATTCCGCAAGTACTTCAAAAAGTCATTCACGGTAAAGGATTAATTTATCAAGTCAATACACTAGGAGGGAACATTGTAAATAAAGATTTAGAAGTGGCGTCGTGTTTCGCACATCGTAATTTTCCTTATTTATCAGAGTTACAATGCTATTGGGATAATGAGAAACAAAACGATTTTCATTTAAAGCAATTTCATGAAATTGAGCAATTGTTTTTTGATGCAGATATTAATAATCAATATGTTAATTATCCGTCTATTAATAATCCAAATTATGGGCTAGCATACTATGGCACTAATTACGAAAAACTAAAAGAAATAAAACGTAAGTACGATCCTGACAATATTTTTAATCACGCACAAAGTATAAAACCTAGCTAAATATTTTTTTCTACTAAATAAAAAACGAAGTTGTACAAAAAAACAACTTCGTTTTTATTACCAATACTAATACTATTTATTTTAAAGCAAATTTAACAGGCATATTAAATCTTACTTTTACTGGCTTACCATTATTTTTTCCAACCTTAACCCAAATAGGCATTTTAGAAATTACTCTCACTACCTCTTCATCACAACCATAACCAATGCCTCTAACAATTTTTATGTTTTCAACAACGCCAACTTCATTTACTACAAAAGATACGTAAACAGTTCCTTCTTTGCCAATGGATTTAGCCATTTCTGGATACCTCACGTTATTACCAATATAGCTCATAAGCCCTGCCACACCACCAGCAAATTCAGGCATCTCTTCAGCTATAACAACAATAACATCAACTTTTGGTTTAGTTTCAGTTCCATCAACAGTTCCAACACTAGGACTTGTAGAACTTAAGGTACTAGTTGGAGAAGTTCCAAAAGAGTTTGGATCTCCTTTGCCATTATTAGGATTCTCAGTATTAACCGACTGGGTTACAACGGACGGATTATCCACAATTATTGGCGGCGCATTACCGATAGGTGCCGCAGCAGTATTTGTTTTTGGTGTTGGTTGTTCTAAAGGCATATTGGTAACTTCAATCACATAATCTTTTGGTTCAATAATCGGATCATCAAACAGTACTTGTTTTTCTATCAAATTATCAATACTAGTTTTATTGACATAATAAACTGAAAAAAAGAAAATTGCTACTAAACCAACCACTAAGAGTAATGATTTGTATATTGATTCTCCATAATCAGAACGCATTACATACGCGCCGTAATTTTTGTTTCTTTTTTCAAAAATGATGTCATTCATTTTAGCCGAATTGTTTTCTATTAAATTCATAATATTAAGTTTTAAAGGTTAATGCATTTAGCTTATTGCGCCTATAAACTAATTGTGCTGTAAAGGTAAATTGTACTTAAACAAAAAACCACATCTACTTGAGATGTGGTTGGTTTGACTTTATAACTGGTTACTTTTTAGCTATAACTGGTAAATTATTTTGTGTATACAGTAGAACAACTATCTCTACTTGAGCCAATAATTAATGTATACGTTAAATTAACAACATTATTTGATGAATAAACTCCTGAACCACCTGTAACATAACCTCCATTAATCAATTGATAAGGTATAGTAAGTACTGTATTATTTACAACTGCTCGAGCTGCCGATTGTGTGTTAGCAAAATTACCAATTAATACTTCTGAACTAGCTGAAGCTGACTTAGATATTTTTACAATATGTACTGGCTGTTGTCCTATAGTTGCACTAGTTTCAACACCGTTCCAATCACCAACAAATTTTTCGCGCGAATCAATCGCTGGTGTTGATGGAGCAGTAGGATCGTCTTTTTTTGTAGCAGAGGCACAAGATACAAGGCCAATTGCTAAAGAAAACAAAGTGATATGGATAAATGATTTCATGTTTTAATTTTTCATAAAGATAAAATAATTTAACATGCTAAAATTTGATTTAACGATTTTTTGATTTTGCAAAATTCGCTTTAAATAAAAGCCTACCTTTGCAAAATGATAGCTCTAAACCACACCTTAATTTCGGAAGATATATTTGACAAAAAATTTGTTTGCGATTTAAACGCTTGCAAAGGTGCTTGTTGCGTAGCTGGTGATAGTGGTGCACCCTTAGAATTTCCTGAATTAGAAATATTAGATGCCGTTGTACCCCACGTAAAACCCTATATGAATAAAAAGGGAATTGCAGTTATTGAAAAACATGGAAATTACGAAGTTGATAGCGATGGCGATTATACAACCACTTTAGTAGCTCCTGGCGAAGAATGCGCCTTTGTGTTTTTTGATGATAAAAACATTGCTAAATGCGCCATAGAACAAGCGTATTTAGATGGTAAAATAACTTGGAAAAAACCAATTTCTTGTCATTTATACCCAATAAGAATAACTGATTACAAAGAATATG
>JAYSTR010000202.1:0-7244 GCA_043719555.1 Bacteroidota bacterium
ATTGGATTTATTAACAGATTGGAGGAGTTATTAATATCATTTTTCAAACAAATCCTCTTCCATATTAATTAATCTTTCCTTAATTAATTCGCTTTCAGACTCAAAATCATTTCCACGCTTTAAGGTTTTCAAAAAAACATCTTTTATATTTTCGTTCTTTATAATTTTAGAAACAAAAAGTTTTTTTTCAAATACATCGTAAAACGAGATTTCTGAATTTGAATAATAATTTTTGGCTTCAAATGAGGCTAGTAATTCTTTCCATTCATCATAATAAAGCCAAAATAATGGAGCATTTTCTTGAATTGTTTTATTGAAAAAAACTGGCGCAACGCCGATTACAACTTTTTCTAATTTCCCTGAATAATTATTTATTACCCAATTTTCCTTTACGATAAAACTTTTTATATCTGTGCCATTTAAATATCTTTTCTCAAAATGTTTTTCAATTTTCTCAACACCATCGCCATCATAAACTGAGACAATACTCGAATCATTTAATGATATAATTTTAATAATATTATTATTACTTAATAATGTATTTTTAGTTTCATTAAAATTATCAGAGGAGAAAACATGTAATTTTTTTGCAAAAATTCCAAACTTAATAATCTCAAATAGCCCTATTTTACTACATTTTGAAGTTGAATTGAAAATAATTTCATTCTCTTTATTTTCTAAATTTATTAAGCGCCAAATCTTTGTACCGCTCATTAAATAGTTAGACTTTATTGTATCTGCTTTAAATATTCCTTTATAATTATTATCTCGAAAACAATCAACAACTGTATATTCTCCAGTATAAATTGGATTATTCATAACACCTGGTTGAGCTTTAAAAATAAAGCTTACGAATAAAAATAAATATAAAAATTTAGTATGCATTAATTAGTTTATAAAACACAAAATCAAAAAAACCTATCTAAATAAGGAGATATGTCCGTTACGAACCACCTTTTTTTCGTTACTTTTTTGGATAGCCACTAAACGATACACATACACATCATCAGGGCAAATATTTCCTTTAAACCGCCCATCCCAACTAGCGTTGATGTTGTTGGAATTATACACGATATTATTCCATCTGTCATAAATGGTTAACGAATAAAACACATATTCGCACTGAAATACAGGGATAAATAAATCGTTTCTATCATCATCATTAGGCGTAAAACTATTCGGTATAAAAATATCGCAATCGCAATTTTTAAATTTAACTGTAACGCTATCTGCTTTTGTACCACATTGCTTAGATATACTTTTTACCCAATAAATGCCTTCCTTTTGTGGAGAAATACTGGTTGCATTTGAACCGGTATTCCAAAATACTTTTACATCACTATCAGCTTTAACTGATAAAACTTTGTTTGGTTCATTTTCACAAACTACATACTCTTTTCCGAAATTGGGAATAACGCCCACAAAAGCATTCACTTTAAACGTATCAGTGTAAGCGCAACCTTTGTTATTTACTTTAATCCAATATTTGCCAGGCTTATCAATTTTAAGAGCATTCGAAATATCACCCGTGTTCCATAAATAGCGATCAAGCTTTTTAGGCGCATTAATGAGCAATCCTTTAGTTGAACACAGCAAGGTATCTTTAATATTAAACTTAGGTTTATCTATGACTTTCACATAAGTTGTATCAGCATATTGTTTTTTGCCATCCGATATTTTTACAATGTATAATCCTTTTTGTTTAACGTATAATTGTTTGGTTTGATATATAATTGAATACGGTGTAATCCACTGGAAAGTCGCATTTTTACTAATAAGCTCACTCTGAAATTTAATTAAAAAGGAATCGGCATTACAAATTGTAACGGTATCACGCAAATAATTTAAGGCACGATGTTGTGCGTAATAGCTATTGCTAACTACTATAAAAAACAGTATAATTATTTGTTTTTTAAATTTCAATTCAAGTTTATAGTAATGGTTATTTGTGTGCCCTGATTGTTTGGATTAATATCTGATTTATCAACGATTTCAACGTTTTGTTTTTTGCCTGTTAACTTAGAGTTAAGTTCTAAAATATTTTCGATGGTTTTAGTACCTAATGATTTATGGCCCACCTTTACATTTTCTTTGGCTTTGTTATAACCTATGCCATCATCATCAATAATAATTTGCAACGTATGTTCACTTGTTTTTTTAAAATTAATGGTTAATAAACCAGGCTTATGCGTTGGTAAAATGCCGTGGATAATAGAGTTTTCGGCATAAGGCTGAATTATCATATTCGGTATTTTTATATCCAGCGTGTTTACATTTTCATCTACATTAATTTTAAAATCAAATTTTCCTTTAAATCGTTCGCGCTCTAATTCCAAATAATAATTCAATCGCGTTAATTCTTCGTGCAACACAATTTCTCCCTGCGATGCTTTTTCGATAATCATTCTTATTAGACGCGAAAACTTTGCTAGATATTCGCTGGCTTTTAAGGAATCGTTAGCATTAATATAATTTTGTATGGAGGTTAAGGAATTAAAAATAAAATGCGGACTCATTAACGAGTTCATTGCCTGATGTTTTAATAAATTCACCTGACGCTCATCTTCAATTTTTTTATAGGATTTAGATTTAACACGCTTTAATAATAAATAGGTAGCACCTATAATCAAAAATAACGATGCTCCAATTATTAAAGCTATAAACCAAATGGTTTTTGTAAACGGTATTTCTTTTTTAATATCTATAGTTATTGCATCGCTCCAGTTGATTCCATCTTTAGAACAAATAATTTCAACGCGGTGCTTACCACCATTAATTGCTACTAAATGAATTTGTGTGTTTTCTAACGACGACCATTTTCCATCATCAAACTTATAACGGTAATACTGTTTGTTTGGTTTTACAAATAAAGGGCTGCTAAAATAAATGGTTACATCATTTTGCGAGGCTAATAAATTAACTGAGTTTAAATTGCTCACTTTCAAACTATCATCTATTTCAATATTTGAAATAAATAATTTATCCGATACGCGTGTTTGCTTTAATAACTCATCTACATTACAAAGTGTAATGCCTTTATTCGTACAAATGCAGCATTGTTTATTATTAAATACAATATCATTAATAGTATTAGAAAGTAACCCATTGGTTTTATTAAAAATAACTATAGGATTAAATTTAGTATCACATATAATTAATCCATCTATAGTGGCAAGCCAAATTTTATTTTCATAAAACTTTATTTTTTTAATAGCTGATAGCTTTTGTTCGCCAACATTATTAATAGATGAAGTATCTTCTAAAACGGTAATGCCATTATCCGTAGCTAAATAGGTTTTGTTTTCATAAAAAGCAATATCATTTACAGCGTAGGTTAATAATGAGTTACTATAGTTTTTATATTTTTTAGTTTCACTATTATAAATAGATAAACCATTAGATGTTCCCATTAAATAATTAGAGCCCAACTGTTTAGCGCAGAAAATTTTAGTTCTATAATCAGGAAAAGAAATAAGCGTATCAATTACTTTAGGGTTTTCTGAAAAATAATTAGTGATGGCATATACATTAGCTGTTGCATCAGCCATTATAGCATGCCCATTGTTTTCGTAAAACAATTTAGAAATTAAAGGATAGAATGTATAATGTGCATCATTAGCTAAAACTGTTTTTTTAGTGTTGTTAAACGAATTGCTTTTAGTATAAACCACTTGCTTACCAAACACAGAAATACCAAATATTTTTTCGCCAAACAAATCATCTGGTTCCACAATGGTTTGCGTATTGTAACTTTTCGGATCAAATAGATACAGTCCATTCTCTGTTCCAACTGCAATTTGATTATTAATAAATTGCGAGCTGGTTACCTGCAAATTTTTGCGTCCGCTGTTAAATGATATATTTTGAAACGCAGGATTTTGAATCAAATACACGCCATCATTAAAAGTGCCTAACCAAATATTATCATCGCTATCTTTAAATAAACAGTTAATTAATAACTTCTCAGTCGATAATAATTCAAACACATCATAGGTTTTATTGTTTTCTATTAAATATAAGTTATCATCTGGGTAAGTCGAAAACCAAATGCGATTATATTTATCTGTAATTAATTTACTGATACGTGCCGATGCATTTAAATTAAAAAAACTGCTAGGATTTTTTAAAGTAATAGGAATGGTTTTAATCAGTTGATTATCCTTACAAACATAAATGGCATCATCTCCACCTAGCACTAATTCGTTATTACTGTTTTCGGTAATACTATAAACACTTATTTTTTTTGATAAATTGAGTTTAGTTTGTACACCTTTTTCTATCACATATAAGCCATCCGTGCGGCCAACATACACACGATTGTTTTTTGCTTTATAAATAGCATACGCTTGGTTGCCATTATCACGTTCTTTTATATTATCATCAAATTGCTTTTGAGGTGCAAGTTCAATTGTATTTACAGAAATCTGATCGGTTAACGAATACGCAAAAGTATCCGTAATAATTAATTCGTCAACCGAATTCTTAAAATTAAGCTGATTGAGTTTTTCGGCTGTGTTTTGTAATTTATTGTACTGATAAACACCACTACTTCGATTAATAATAATTAAATCATTTTTTTTTGTAAATTCTAAATTACGGATATCGTTAGATTTAATAAATGTTTTAGGTTTAATTTCCGAAAACAAATAACCATCAAATTCATACACACCATTTTCGGTAGCAAAATATAGTAAGTTGTTTTTACTTTGTTTAATTGCAAAAACGTTAGTATTACTTAATCCTTCCTCTGGGCCATAATGTTGAAACGAAAAATTACGATTTTGCGCAAACGAGGTTATTATTGCAAAAAAAGCAATAAAACAAACTATATTTTTTCTTTTAAAAAACATCGACAATTACATAAAAATAAGGAAAATATATGGATTGAACTTACTTTTTATCTAAATAAAATGTAACTATTTTTTAGTTATACGTATAAATATTATATCTTTGTCGTATAACTAAATTTTCAATTAAATGGATGCTAAAATCACCTTATCGTTTGATAAGCAAATAATAGAAAAAGCTAAACTATATGCCGAATCGCAAAATATTAGTTTATCGCGTTTAATGGAATTAGTATTGGATAAAATCACTTCTAATCAATATCAATCACTCGAAGATTTTCCTGTGTCTGATTGGGTAAATTTAGTATCGGAAGGCAAAGCAGATTACCTTACTTCTCCTAAAAAAAACAAGATCATTCAAGCTCAGTATAAAACTCGTAAACGATAATTATTTATGAAATTATTTGTCGATGCAAATGTCTTGATTTCAGTCTTAAATAAGGAATACCCTGTATTTACATACAGTTCACGTATATTGAGTTTAGCCGATTACTCTAAATTTAAATTATATACTTCGCCTATATGTTTAGCAATAGCTTATTATTTTGCTGAAAAAAAATGTGGTAATGTGCAAGCTCGCGCAAAAATTAATATCCTCGTTAATAAATTACATATTACTACAGTTAATGATAAAACAGTAAGAGATACTAACTCAAATAAAAAAATACACGATTTCGAAGATGGATTGCAATATTATTCAGCTTTGAATAGTGGCTGTAAATATATCATTACCGAAGACTTAGAAGATTTTTATTTTTCAGAAATAGAAACACTTAATTGTAAATCGTTTTTAGAAAATTATGTTTTTTAAACCAATAAACCTAACTACGTTATTATTTAATTGGTTGAATTATTATTTTCGGACGATGGACTTTTTTTCACTCTATTAATTTTATAATTAAACGAAAAATCTATAAAGTAAACTAAACCTTTTGTTTCTTCATAAAGATTATGATAACCCTTAGGATAAATAGAATATCCTGATACCATAAAATCGAAACCAAAATAAATTGCATCGTTTTTAAAAGGTCGTACAAGAGTTCCAATATCTGCAAAAGCGTTACCTATTTCTGCATCATAATCTTTTCCATTAAGTCTATAAGAATCACTAACAACCATTCCTCCTAATCCAGAAAATAAATGAAAAGAAATAGGTTGGTTAATATTAGACGTAGCGCCAAAACCAAATGTTGTTTTTGTTAAAGAACCAAAATTAGATATTGGTGTTGTTCCTATTTCAATGCGTGAGAAAAAATGTTTTCGAGCAAATATATATGTGAAATTTCCTCCAAATTTTGCATCAAAAATTTTCGGCAAATGAGCATAATCAAAATTAACTCCTATAATATGTTGATTTACTGTTTGTGATTTTAAAACAAAATAATTTAAACAAATTACAATACAAAGGACTATTTTTCTCATAAATCCTACTTAGGCGTAACCGCTCTAGTTCTAATAAAATCAGCAAATTCTTGCGAGCGGGCTTTCGATACCTGAATATTAGTACCATCACTCATTATAATAGTACCACCTTCGGCGTTAGAGTACTCTTTAATAAAATCAATGTTTATTAAAGACGAACGGTGTATACGAAAGAACACATTGGTAGGTAAAATGGCTTCAAACTCTTTTAGGGTTTTTGAGGCTACAATTTTTTTACCAGTATTTAAATATAAGTTGGTGTAATTATCAGAAGCTTCTAACCAAACAATATCTTTATAATCAATTAAGGTAAAGCCTTTGCTATGGTTAATTAAAACTAAGTTTTTATCGGGGTTTCCAGAGCTAATTGTTTGAGGAACATTTTCGTAATGTTGCACAATTTTTTTAACAGCACCTTGTAATTCACTCAACATTAAGGGCTTTAATAAATAATCAATCGCGCCAGCTTTCACAGCATTAATACCGTGTTCGCTATAAGCCGTTAAAAATATCAGACAAAAATCGCGGTGTACTATGCCATCAATCATTTCTAAACCAGACATTCCAGGCATATTAATATCACAAAAAACAGCTTGTGGCTTTAATTCCTGTATCAACTTTTTACCTTCCATCCCACTTCCAGCTTCAGCTATTACTTCAATTTCCGGACAATAATTAGCCAACATTTGCTTCGTATTGCTACGGCTGTTTTCTTCGTCGTCAATGATAATGGTTTTATATGTTTGCATAGGATTAGTAAATTTTAATGCAATTTAAACAATATTCTCACTAATAAATAGCTATTTATTTAACATATTAACCGTTCGAGTAAAAAAGGCTTTTACGATAGGGAGTAATTTGTATCTTCATCAAAAATTAATTTTTAATGACTATGAAAACATTATTTGTAACCATATTAACCGTTGTAACCTTATCTGTTTTTTCTCAAAAAACAATTTCGGTCGAAGACATTTG
>JAYSTR010000203.1:0-18820 GCA_043719555.1 Bacteroidota bacterium
TAGGTAATATACCTCATTTATTTTTTAATAAAAAAGGAAGCAATTTTAAAATTGCTTCCTTTTTTATTAAAAAATAAATGAGGTATATTACCTAATCAATTCGGTGCAAATTCATCTCCTTTGGAGGATTAATAATCATTGGAAATTTTTCAATTTTAACCGAGCTACTATCTAATCCAAACGCTTTGGCTTCACTTAAACTTAAGTGTTTTAATAAGAAATAAGTGTTTAATATTATTTTTTCAAACAATGGTAATTCGTTTTCATACGACAAGAATTTTTCTATAACTACAAATTTAAAGTCACCAATAATATTATTTTTATTTAACGATTCGTATCTGCTAGTAATATCTACTTCGTGGTTTTTCACTAAATCTTCTACTACTTTTCTAAACATTAAATTTACTTTAGGTGCAACTCTAAATCCTATTCTAAAATCTACACGTATGATATCATCTGCTGCAACGTGCGTTACTTTATAATCCATGCGATATGGCTCATCCATTACATCTACGTGCACAAACCAATAAATATCAGCACGTTTCGGGCGTTTTTGTAAAATCGAATAAATTACTTTCGATTCAATTTCTGTTGGATTGTTTGCGCCCGTCATATAAACTAAATGTGTTGCGTATTTAGGAATAGATTCATCATTACTTAAATCCACTAATTTTTGTTGATGGTCGGCCAACTTAACAACATCAACATAGCGTTGGCGTATTTTTTTTGCTAAAAACCAAACAGTCATTACACCCATCAATATACTTGCTATTAGAAGTGTTATCCAACCACCGTGCATAAATTTACTAAGGTTGGCATATAAAAACCCACACTCAATAGTTAAATAAGTTGCAATAATGGTATAAATAAAAATAGGATTGTAACGTTTAATGTGCATATAAAAATTCAACAAGGTAGTTGTCATTAACATACATAATACAATCGCTAAACCATAAGCGCCTTCCATATGCGCCGATTCTCTAAAATATAATACAACACCAATGCAACCGAATAATAACAACCAATTTAATGAGGGGATATAAATTTGCCCCTTTAGTTCTGATGGATATTTTACACGCACCTTTGGCCATAAATTCAAACGCATGGCTTCGTTTATTAATGTAAACGAACCACTAATTAATGCTTGCGATGCAATAACTGCTGCAATTGTGGCAATCACAATTCCGTATGGCAAAAAGCTTGCAGGCATAATTGCATAAAATGGATTAGACGTGCTTAACTGTGATAACGTTTTACCTTGGTTTGCAATTAAAAAAGCACCTTGTCCAAAGTAATTTAATACCAACATTGATTTTACAAAGATCCAAGATATACGAATGTTTTGTTTACCACAATGTCCTAAATCTGAGTATAGCGCCTCAGCACCAGTAGTGCATAAAAAGATAGCACTTAATATGAAAATTCCTTGTGGGTTATTGGTTAAAAGTTTGTAGGCATAATAGGGGTTTAATGAAGCTAAAACACACCAATCATTTAATAATTGTGATATACCTAATACCCCCAACATTAAAAACCAAACCAACATTAATGGACCAAAAAATTTACCTATAAAGCCAGTACCAAATTGTTGTATAAAAAACAAACCAAACAATATACCAATTACAATAGGTACAGTATTAATTTCTGGGCTAAAAACTCTTAAGCCCTCCACAGCGGCAGATACAGAAATAGGAGGTGTAATAATACCATCGGCTAATAAGGCACTACCGCCAATAATTGCCGGCACAACTAACCACTTATATTTAGTACGCTTTACTAAAGTGAATAACGAAAATATACCACCTTCACCTTTATTATCTGCACGTAAAGTTAAAATCACATATTTAACGGTAGTTTGTAAAGTTAACGTCCAAAAGATACAAGAAATAGCACCTTTAACGATATCGGCATTAATAACAGAATTCCCAACAATTGCGCTCATTACGTATAATGGCGAAGTACCAATGTCTCCATAAATAATACCTAATGTAACTAATAAACCTGCTGCCGTTACTTTAGTAATCTGGCTTTGATGATGTGAGCTCATTTAATGTGTTTTAGGGTAGTAAAATTACTACTATTACACACGCTAAATTTTATTTTCGACAAATAAATACAAAATAAATACAGTAAAAAATTTGACAATCTGCTTACAAAACTGTTTACTTGCAAAAACCTAATTTTTACTATTACCTAATATTTTTTATGTATTTTTAAATGATCATTTCAGAATGAAAAAAGCACTTTATTTATATAGTTTATTTTTATGTTTTGCCTTTAGTTTTAATGCTAATGCAACACATAACCGTGCTGGGGAAATAACCTATAAATGGATTGGCCCAGGTTTATATACATATAAAATAAAAATTATAACCTATACAAGTATTAATCCACCATCGAATGCAGATAGGTGTTATGATACAATAAGCTTCGGCGATGGTTCCCCTCGCGCGGCTATTGCACGTTCTAATGGAACTACGTCATCGTTGTGTCAGGGCAATGCGCGTGATGGAGTTAACATTAATAGTGATATTCGTTTAAATGAGTATGAAACAATTCATACATATCCAGGGCCAGGTGATTATATTATTAGTATGGAAGATCCGAACAGAAATGCTAATGTAAACAATATATTAAATTCTGTTGATCAAGTTTTTTATATAGAATCTTTAATAATTATTCCTTCTTTTTCTTCTCAAAAAAATAGCTCACCAATTTTAACCTTCCCTCCAATTGATAAAGCTTGTGTGGGAAGTTGTTTTTTGCATAATCCGGGTGCTTATGATCCTGATGGAGATAGTTTATCCTATGAACTCACAAGTTGCAGAGGAGTAAATGGCGCTATACTTGGCGGCTATAGTGATCCACCAATAGGTTCTGGTGGGGCTTATCAAATTGATAATAGGGGTACTTTAACTTGGTGTAGTCCGCAACAACAAGGAGAATACAATTTGGCTTTTATCATTAAAGAATGGCGTAAAAATACATTTGATGGTTCATATGAGTTAATTGGATATGTATTGCGAGACTTACAAGTGGATGTGTCGGCTTGTAATAATAACTCTCCAACTATTAAACCAATGGCTGATACTTGTGTTTTAGCAGGTACGGTTCTATCTAAACTCATATCAGCAACTGATCCTAATAGTCAAGTATTGTCGCTTGAGGTTGATGGTGGCCCCTTTCATGTAACTGCTCCCATTGCAACGTTTAATGCAAACAATGCTATTGGCTTATCAACTGGCACTTTACATTGGCAAACGAGCTGTTCGCATATTCGTAAGGCTCCTTATCAGGTTACTATAAAAGTAAGTGATGGTGGTTCTCCAGTATCATTAGTAGATTTTAAAACATTTAATATTACAGTAGTTGCACCTGCTCCACAAAACCTTACTGCTAAACCAATAGGGAGTAATATAGAGTTGAAATGGACTAAACCCGTATGTCGTTTAACGACTGGCAATCGTATTTTAAGTTATTGCGTTTATAGAAAATCAGATTGTAATCCTTGGATACCATCAAACTGCGAAGTAGGCGTGCCCGCTTACACAGGCTATGTGAAAATAGGCTGCACCGCTAGTATTAATGATACGTTATTGCTTGATACAAACAATGGTTCTGGCTTATCACAAGGCACCAATTATAGTTACTTAGTAGTTGCTGTGTATTCTGACAATGCAGAGAGTTATGCCTCTAATCAAGCATGTGTTCAGTTAAAGCGCGATGTGCCAATGCTAATTAATGCCGATGTGCAAACAACAAATGCAACTACAGGGTCAGTTTTTGTAAGATGGATAAAGCCACGCCTAGGATTTAATGCTTTAGATACAACGAGTATTACAGGCCCGTATGAATTTAGATTAATGCATCACGATGATTTTACAGGAACGTTTAATCAATTGTATTCCGTAACCAATAATTTTTTCGCTGGGTTTAATCAGTTATCTGATACCACATTTACACACACGTTAAATCTAAATACACAAACGTTGGCACACACCTATAAAATTGAGTTTTATGCAAATGGTCAATTCGTAGGTAATGGACAAAAAGGCTCTTCGGTATTTTTATCAGCTACACCGTCAGATAATAAAATTTCTTTATCATGGGCGCATTTAGTTCCATGGAACAATTTTAGTTACGATGTGTATCGTAAAAATCCAGGACAAACAACTTATACCATTATAGGCATTACATCTACTCAATCTTATCAAGATAATAATTTGGTAAATGGCGTTGATTATTGTTATAAAGTTCAAGCTAAAGGACAATATGCCGACCCATCTATTATTAGTCCATTATTAAATTTTTCGCAAGAGTTATGTGTTAAACCTATAGATCAAACACCTCCGTGCGCTCCAACGGCAAGTGTGGCTGCTGATTGTATTTTGCATACATTAAAATTGATGTGGAATAATCCTAATAAGTCATGTAGTGATGATGCAGTAAAGTATAACTTGTACTTTGCAGAAACAGAAAACGATTCATTACAATTACTACAAACATTTACAAATATTACAGATACTTTATTTGCATTAGATGATAGTATTTCAATTGCTGGCTGTTATCAAATTACTGCTATAGATTCTTTTGGCAATGAAAGTTTACATAGTGCCAAAGTTTGTGCTGATAATTGTCCTGAGTACGAATTACCCAATGTAATTACAGTAAATGGAGATGGAGTCAATGATTATTTTAAACCCATTAAAAACAGATTTATAAAAGATATTGATTTAAAAATTTATAATCGTTGGGGTTCTCTAGTATTTGAAACATCTGACCCTAAAATTATGTGGGACGGAAAAGTGATACAAACTAAACAGTTGTGTACCGAAGGCACATATTTTTATGTCTGTCAGGTTAACGAAATTCGAGTAGCGGGTATTATATCACGCGCGCTAAAAGGGTTTGTTCAGGTATTTCATAAATAGCATATAATTGTGTCGAAACGAACTACCGTTATATTTTTTATTTTAGTTACTTATGTGGTAATGCAATTTTTGTGGTGGGAAATTTTATTAGTACGCCAATCCAATTTGCTTATTACCGAAAAACAAAATTTAGTGGCACTTTCATCTACAAATGATGAAATTATTTTACGTGATATTAAAGAGTTAGAAAATAAAAAAACACATCGTATGTTTATGATTGTGGGCGAAGGGACTGTGTTTTTATTAATTCTATTGTTTGGTGTTTATCAAGTTCGAAAATCAATTAAAAAAGAAACACAGTTAGCGCATCAGCAAAATAATTTTTTATTAAGTGTTTCCCACGAATTAAAAACCCCACTAGCTGCATCTAAATTGCAACTACAAACTTTAGTGAAACATGAGCTTGATAGAACTAAGCAATTAGAATTACTTACAAACGCTTTACAAGAAACCGACCGCTTGAACAAGTTAGTTGAGAATGTATTATTAGCGAATCAAATTCAAAACAAAAATATTGCAACATCAAAAGAAGATATTGATATTAGTGATTTGGTAACGCAAACGATTCATCGTTATTTTAAAAATGAGATAGATTCTGGGAAAATTAATTTAAGTATTCAACCTTCAGTTTTTTCAATTATTGATAAAGATTTATTCCCATCAATTGTAATTAATTTAGTTGAAAACGCTTTAAAATATTCTACTCGCAATCCTTTAGTTGAAGTTAGCGTTCAGTTAAAAAACGAAAAACCTATTTTAAAAATCAGTGATAATGGGGTAGGTATATCTGAAGAAAATAAGCCCTTAGTATTTGATAAATTTTATAGAGTAGGTAGCGAGGAAGTGCGTAAAACTAAAGGCACGGGTTTAGGATTATTTATTGTAAAATACATTTGCGATATACACAGAGCTAAAATTACGATTACAAACAATTACCCAAGTGGAACAATTTTTAATGTAGAATTATGTTAGGCCAAGCAATAAAAAAAATAAGTATTATATGTTTTGCGATTTTTTTTTCAGCTTGTAATCAAGTAGAAAAAAAAGAAATATTAACTTCCTCTAGCCAAGTAAAACTGCATTATGCAAAGCGTTTCAAAATCATAAAAGAGTCTGGTTATACGTTGTTGCATATTTTGGGCGATAAAAAAAGCGATAAGTTTACCGCTACGTTTGTTTTGTATAATCATCATCAGCCAAAACTAAGTAGTGATTATTTTTATGTGAAAACACCAGTTAAAAATGTAGCCAGTATGAGTTCAATATACACGGCAATGTTCGAAAAACTAAACGCGATCGATAAAATTACAGCGATTGATAATGTGGATTACTATACTAATGAAAACATTATTGCGAAAGTAAAATCTGGAACTATCATGGAATTATCAAAGGGCCCAATGGTTGATGTTGAGAGGACGTTGCTTTTAAATCCTGATTTGTTTTTATCCTTTGGTATGGGGAACCCTAAAAAAGACATAGATATTAAATTATTACGAGCTAAAATCCCAACCGCTATTTGTTTAGATCATTTAGAAGAAACTCCTTTAGCTCGTGCCGAGTGGATGAAATTTATTGCCTGTTTCATAGAAAAAGAACAAGTAGCTGATAGTGTTTTTTCGGCAATAGAAACTGATTATAATGAATTATTACGTTTGACTAAAACACTTACAAAACGTCCAAGCGTTTTAAGTGAAATAAAATATGGGGATGCTTGGTATGTGCCTGGTGGAAGTAGTTATATGGCCAATTTAATTAAGGATGCAGGTGGTAATTACTTTTGGGAAAGCGAAAAACAAACAGGGAGTATTCCTTTATCGTTTGAAATGGTATATGCAAAAGCAAAAGATTGTGATGTGTGGATTAATTTATATAATGTAAACACTAAGCAAGAATTAGCGGCATATGATGAGCGCTATAAATTGTTTGCCGCCTATGAAAACGCAAAACTTTATAACAACAACAAAACGCAAAATAGCCATGGGTTTAGTAATTACTGGGAAACTGGGATCAGTAATCCTAACAAAGTGTTGCATGATATGATTGCTATTTTACATCCGGAATTATTTCCAAATCATCAGTTTACGTATTACAAACTCATACAATAAATTGACTAACACTAAATTCATAACAACTACATTATTTTTATTTGCTGTATTAGTTATAGCATTTGTTTGTAATATTTGTTTTGGGCACATTTCTATTTTCGCATTAAAGTCTAATAGCGCTATGTTTAAAACAATTGTGTTTGATATTAGAGTGCCAAAAGCTATAACAGCCGTAGTTGCAGGTTCGGGTTTAGCTCTTAGTGGATTATTAATGCAAAGTTTATTCCGAAATCCTTTAGCAGGGCCTTATGTGTTAGGCATTAGCAGTGGTTCGAGTTTTTTTGTTGCTTTAGCTACAATGCTATTGTCGTCCGTTAATTTATTTGAAAATTATTTTTTCGGCAAAAGTTTAATTACTTTATTTTCAATTACTGGTGCTTTGCTAATAATGTTATTAATACTTTTTGTGTCGCATAAAACACGCAATAACATTTCAATTTTATTAATAGGATTAATGCTTTCGCAAATATTAGGCGCAATGCAAGGGCTACTAGAGTTTTTGAGCGATGCTGATAATTTAAAAACCTTTATTATTTGGGGGATGGGTAGTTTGTCAACTACAACGCTTGATGATTTAAAATTAATTTTACCATTATTTGGTGTAACAATTTTTGTAGTTTTTTATTTTATAAAACCTTTAAACGCCATTTTATTAAATGAATCGTATGCGCAAAATTTAGGCGTTAATGTTAACACGTTACGTATTTCTATTATAGTTATAGCCTCTGTTTTAGTTGGATTAATAACAGCATTTTGTGGGCCTATAGCCTTTGTTGGTATTTCTGTGCCAATAGCTTCTCGTTTGTTTTTTAAAACATCTAATCATCTTCATCAAATAACTTTTTGCTTATTGTTAGGAGCTATTATTGTGTTGTTGTCAGATAGTGTTTGCCAGTTATTAAGTAATCAAATTGTGTTACCAATAAATACTATTACCACTTTAATAGGTTCTCCAATTGTGTTGTATTTGTTGTTTAAATCAAAATTAAATTATTAATGATTCAGGTCAATAAATTAGCCATAGGATATCGTACAAAGCAAAAGCGCAAAGTTGTTTTTGAAAACATTAATTTGCAATTAAACAAAGGGCAATTAATAGGAGTTGTTGGTGATAATGGTGTAGGGAAATCTACTTTTTTAAAAACAATTACTGGAACTATTTCAGCACTAGCCGGTGATATTTTAGTTAACCAAAAACATATTAAGGAATTATCAGCACAAGATTTATCAAAGTTAATTTCTATTGTTACTACCGAAAAAATAGGAGGATTTAATTTAACCGTATTTGATGTGGTGGCATCAGGACGTATCCCTTATTTAAATTTTTTAGGAAAATTATCAGATACTGATTTGTTAGTTGTAGAGGAAAGTTTACTACATTTGAATTTAACCCATCTAAAAAATAGTTTTATTGATGAGTTAAGTGATGGGCAACGTCAAAAAGTAATGATTGCAAAATCATTAGCTCAGAAAGCCCCAATTATTGTTTTAGACGAACCAACAGCTTTTTTAGATTATAACTCGAAGCATCAGTTATTTCAATTACTGAGGGTTTTAGCCGAAAACGACGATAAATTGATTTTGGTATCTTCTCATGATTTAGATTTAATGAATAAATACATTCATAAAACTATTGAGTTTAATAATGATTACAGCTTCGTAATAAGATAATTAATTATTTTGATATAATATATCCAGTTTTATGGCTTAATAGTTGCATAAAGTTATTAAATTTGGATAAGTATGAATTCAAGAATACCTCATATTATTAACTCTACAAATAGTTTGCCGTTTGTATTGTTTTATCAAGGTGATTTTTCAACAGCTCCAACTTTGAGTATCATAAATATTGTTGAGAAGCATTTTGCTAATTCAGCTTTTAATATCAGAACCCTTGTTTATCTTATTATTGAAGCCGTTCAAAATATTGAGCGCTATAGTAGTCATATAAATGAGTGTAAGGATTGTGTACTTATTTATTCGGATGGAATTTATAATTACATCATTACAGAAAATAGTATTCCTTTAGCTAAAAGTGAATCGTTAAAAGGAAAACTAGACGAAGTGTTATTAATGGACAAATCGGAATTAGATAGTGCGTATAAAAAAGTAATAAAATCGGATATTAGAACTGAAAAAGGCGCTGGTTTAGGAATTATTGATATTGCCCGAAAAAGTAAGCGTAATTTGTATTATTCTTTTGAACAAATAAATTATGATTATGTGCGCTATAGCTTGAATGTGGCTATTCCAATAGATAAAAAAAATGAAGACATTGTAAAGTATAATCACGATGATATTACAATGATACTGAATAGTTTTAAAGATGGGTTGAGTGTCAATAGTAGTTCTCTTTTTTATGGAGGCGATTTTTCGAATAAATTTATATTTTCCTTATTAAATTTTTTAAAGACTACAAAAAAAGGAAATAAACAAAGTCTTAATACGAAAACACATCATTTACTCGTTGAATTAATTCAAAACATAAAAAAGTATTCGCATTCTATTGCTGATGTTACTGTTGGTAAATTAGCTATAGAATGGAAAGAATCGAATATGATTATTACTACGTTTAATGAAGTAGAAGATTTTAACAGAGATAGAGTAATTGCAAAAACAGAACTATTAAATAGTTTTAGTCATGAGCAATTAATAGAATACAATAAAACGCAATTACTTGATATGACTCAGGATAGTGGTTTAGGTTTAATCGACGTTGCATTATTAATTTATCCGGAAAAAATACAATGCATTTCAACAAAAAAAAATGATGTTATATCTGAACTTTTGCTCTCAATTACAATAAATTATGAATGATACTATTTTTATAATTAACGCGCAAGAGGATACTCCAATGGTTAAAATGGAGGTTAAAGATAATTGTAACTACATTACGATTGAAGGGATTTCGATGCCCGAAAACGGATTGGATTTTTTTAATCCATTAAACGAAAAATTAAAATCTTTTTTTGAATCAAATTTGCCTTGTGAACTCGAGTTAAATATAGTGTATATGAATTCTATTTTTAACAAGCAAATACTTAAAATTATTGTAACGTTATATGATAAAATGCAACCATTTAAATTAATTTGGAAGTATTCTTCTTCTGATGAATTAATGAGAATTAAAGGAGATGAAATAAAATCAGTTTTCCCTGAAATGGATGTTTTATTTGTTGAGTTTTAAAATTTTTATACCGATTAAAATTACATCATCAGTCTGGTCGCAATTTCCTTTCCACTTATTTAACTGGTCATTTAATTGATGATGGCGTTCTGTAAAATTCTTTTCTTTGGAAATTTCAGCAAGTAATTTTAATATGTTCGGAATATTGTATTTAGTTTTATTTTCATTAACCATCTCTAGCTGATCACAAAATCCATCTGACATTAAACAGAAGCAATCATTCTTGTTTAGTTTGATTTAATGTGATTTTATAACCTAACCAGCGCCATTTTTTCATAACTAGATATTTAGGAAAATTAGTTACCGCCAACTATTTACGTTAAATGTTACAGATTTTGGTTTTTCGCTACAATTTGCAACATCAACATCGAAATTAATATGCAATTTTTGAGTGAGATAATAATTTTATAAGATTGTTTAGTACAATTTTATATTAACCCGTCCATTGCTTTAGCATTTCATTTAGTTTATTAACTACAATTGGTTTGGATAGATAGTCATTCATCCCGTATTGATTAATTTTGCTTCTAGTATCTAAAGTTACATCTGCTGTTAAAGCAATTATTGGTATTTTGGTGTTTCCAATTTTGTTTCTAATATAATTTGTAGCCTCAATGCCATCCATTACAGGCATTCCTATGTCCATTAATAGTAAATCGAATGCTTCACCATTTTCGATTGCATCTGTACATTGCTTACCGTCCGAAAATATTTTTACATTATAACCTTGATTTTGGATTAGTCTTTTAATTACTTGCTGAATAATTAAATTATCTTCAGCAACACCAATAGAAATGTTTTTATCTGAAACTAATTTCACTTCCGACTCCAGCGAATGCATTTCTGTATTGTCAAATGTTTTTAAAGTATTGCTTTTTTTGCTTAAATTTTCAATAATGTCTGTTACGTTTTTAATTACAATGGGTTTCAATACGATTGATGAAAAATTTAAATCAATATTTTCTTTTATAAGAAGGTCTTTATCTGAAATGCCAATTCCAATAAGTACATCAGATATTGTTTTTAATTGATAACAGTGTTTTTTTAAATCCTCGCTATTTATCAACTCCTTTAAATGCAAATCGATAAATGCAAAATCAAATTTCCCCGAGATAGGTATTTCCAAAACTGATTTTACTTTTGTGACATTGAATTTTAGCTTCTTTAAATCTCTTTCAAAAATAGTTGAAAACTCATCGTTGTCATCAATTATTAAAACACTTTTATTTTCGTACTGTTCATTTATAGATGTGTTAAGCGAGTTACTTTCAAGTTCAAAATTTAAATCAAATTGAAATTCTGTTCCTACGCCAACTTTACTTGTAACCTTTAATTTTCCACCTAATAGTGCAATAAATTTATAGCTAATGTTTAGCCCAAGACCAGTGCCACCATATTTGCGGGCAATACTTACATCAGTTTGGCTAAAGGGTTTAAAGAGACTGAGTATTTGCGTTTCATTCATTCCTATGCCAGTATCAACTACACTAAATCGCAAAAGTGTTTTGTCGCTTGTTTCATTAAGCCTTTTAACTGTTAAGATGATGTTTCCTGAATCAGTAAACTTCATGGAATTACTTAACAGGTTTAAAATTACTTGCTTTAATTTTAATTCATCACCAATAATTTTGCAATTTATATTAGATTGGTCGTCAATAATTACGTCGATTTTTTTACCTTCAATTTTCATTTGCGAAAATTGCCCGATTTTATATAACAGATCCTGTATTGAAAAAGCAACATTTTCTGTTTCTACACTTCCGGATTCTATTTTTGCTATATCAAGAATGTTATTAATAATTTGAAGAAGGTGAATAGCCGATTTTTCAATTTTATCAACGTAATCATACTGAATAGGCTGTAGTTGCGTGTCTAATAGCAATCCGTTTAATCCAATTATACCAGTTAATGGTGTGCGAATTTCATGCGACATGTTTGCTAAAAACACAGTTTTCATTTTATCTGCCGACTCTGCCTTTTCTTTTTCCAACAATAAATCAGAGGTTCTTTGAACAACAATATCTTCAAGATGTTTTTTATAATCTATCAATTCATTCTCTATTTTTTTTCGATTGACTATTTCTTCTTTTAGAATTACATTTTGCATTAAAAGAATTTTATTTCTATTGGATCCCTTAAAGGTATTGATAAAGGAAAACACTTTATTGCCAATTGCATTTATAGTTGAATTCCATGAATATCTAACTTCAATTGTTTTTAATGTAACCTGCTCAGTAAACCCTATAAGTGGTGAATATAATTGTGCTACCAAATAATACATTCCTGGTGGTAACGAATTATATTTAACTTGTCCTATTTCCGAAAGGGTCGACCAGTCCTCATCAAAACCAATTAGTTTAAATCTAAATTGAATATGTTTTTCATCTACAAACCAAGGACTATATACAGATAACTCAAATGACCATTTTCCTTGTCGTAAAATTATTACATTTTTTTCTATAGATGGCTCTGTGCTATTCCATTTCCAATTTTCAATGTATATATGTGGTGTTTTTTTTAATTTTAAAATCGGGTTAAGCTGCACGATAAAAAGCCCCGAATTAAGGCAACAAAATATTTTTCCACCTCCGCAATCAACCAAAGAGCGACCGCTTGTGAATTGCCACTCTGCTTTTTCTAAAATAATGTTGATTCTACTAATTATTATATTTTTGTTAATGTCTATAATACAAATTCCATCACTTGAACCAATACAAATTGTGTTTTCATCAAGCCAAGCAGCTGCCCATCCACCAAGTGGGTATTCATTTAAAATTAATCTTGACTCAAGATTTTTATTTAGAACAATAATTTTTTCTTGTTGAATTATTAAAGTTTCACCATTTTTATTAGTTATAACTGAATACGTATTTGCATTGTTGCTCAACAAATCGTCAGTAATACATTTAAAATTAACGTCAGTTTCAAGCCAAAGCCCTTGCCCTAATGTGCCTACCCATATTCTTTTGTTTGAATCTAAATTTAAATTATATATGTAGCCAAATGATTTACCTAAATTATTTAAAATTTCAGTGGCAATTCCATTTTTAATACAGTATAGCCCGGAAATTGTACCAACCCACAATTCATTTCCACGATTTAAGAGAACACGACATCTGGTAGTAATTATATTTTCGAAATCCGGGTGCTTTTTTGGTTTATTATTTTCATCATAATAATAAAGTCCATCTTCTGTAGCCAGCAATAAAACACATCCATTTTCAGTATACTTTGCTATATCCCAAATTATCGTATTAAGCTCAAAAGAAGTTTGCAGTTGAGGGTATTGGTTTTGTTTATGTATTGAAAAAACACTGAATTGATTTGCCCCACCTGAATACATTATTTGCTTTTCATCATCTGCATGAATGCAAAATGCCGCACCTTTTTGGCCAGTTTCAATTTTAGCAATTTCATTTCGTAAATAACTTAGTTTGCTCAAGCCTGAATTGTTTGTTGCAACCCATATGTTATTTAAATCATCAATAAAAATATCATTAATAATACTTTCGAAAACTAATTTTTCTTTTAATATTATATCGCTAGTTGTATATTCTAGTATTTCGAGATTATTATTAAACCCTACATAAATATTACCGTCGGAAAAGCGTAATGCAGTTACTTTAGTTAAATTAATTTGTGGTAAATAAGAGCCAATAATATTACCTAAATTATTTAAAATGTAAAACCCGTTAGTTGTGCCAAGTAAAAACGCATTATCGTCAAATTCTGAAATACAAGTTGGTATATATTCGTCTGAAATTTCTGTTGCAAATTGAGATAATTTACCGTCAAATTTCAGTAAGCCTTCTTTAGCACTAATAATAATTATCGTATCATCTTTCAATTTGATAATTTCAGTAACTAATCCAATTTTAAATTCTTTAAGTAATGATAGTTTTCCGTTTTGATATTTTAGTAATATTAATCCGTATGAAGTTCCAACATAAAGTAAATCTCCCTGCAAATAAAAACATTCTGCAATACCAAAAGTCCATTCAAATTGGTAATTTAAATTGATGGGTTTACAATCAACATCTAAGGCTTCAATTGATTGATCTGTTCCAATCCATTTAATGCCGTTGTTTCCGCAACAAACACTCCGTAAGCCAGGGCAGCTTAGCCCGTTTCTAGTATCAAAAACTAGTATTGATTTTCCGTTATAGCATGATAATCCAGATGGACCAGAAAGCCAAAGCCGTCCCAACTCATCGGCAGATATATTGTGAATTTGTTCGTTAGGAAGCCCTTGGTTAGAATTGAGGGTTGTAATATATGTTGTTAAGCTCAATTTAACCATTTTGCAAAATTTTTATAGGGCTATATTTGCACACTATTTCAAAGTTAAGTTTAATTTATTGGTAGTGCAATTTTGTTTTTCTTAAAATTAATTATCTTTTGTTTAGGTCATTTCTGTAAACAAATGCATATTAAAAAATCACTTTGTTAAGTTAAGTAATTCGTTTGTTTTTAAAATTAAATCCATAAATAATATTTTAGGATTTGCATTTCTTTCTACGTGATAGAAAGCGGAATTAAATTCTTCTAATAATTTTTCGTAATTACGTTGATTTACAAAACGCGAAAATTTTGTAATAAAATCCATCTCTTCACCCGAATGACGAACAAGTTCCGGGCTGCCAAAATTAAGCATCAAGCAATCTCTAAAAATTTCTAAACCATACTGCAAAAATTGTTTCTGTTTTTCTCTTCCGGTTCTTGCGTTTTCATCTATCCATATAATCGCCTTGCTTGCATCAAATTTTAAAGAAACCAACATAAAGTTTCTAAAGTTTTGCAACAACGATTCGCCATCCGTATTATGCATCAATAATAATTGTGCTTCGCGATAATTTCCATCGCTTAACATAGCAGCTTGCTTTGCAGCTTGTGGCTGGCAATCAAACTGTTGTTGTAAACCTTCTGCTATAGCATCTGTGTCTATTTTATAAAATGGTATTTGTTGTACGCGTGATATAACTGTTGCTAATAATTGCTCTGGATGATTACATACTAATAAAAATAAAGTTTGTTCCGGTGGTTCTTCTAATATTTTTAATAGTTTGTTGGCCGATTCTGTATTCATTTTTTCGGGTTGCCAAATCACCATTATTTTATAGCCACCTTCGTAGCTCGTATACGATAATTTTTTTAGGATGTGATTTGCTTCTTCAGCAGGAATAATTGGTTGTTTGTTTTCTGCATCTAAACTATTAAACCAATCATGTAAAGTTAAATATGGGGTTTCAATAAACGCTTCTCTAAAATCTTTTATTAAATCGTCGCTTGTTTTTACATCTTTATTTTTTGATATAGGAAATACCCAGTGTAAATCAGGATGAATTAATTTACTAGTTTTGTTACATGAGGCACAGGCCCCACATGAATCGTTAGCTTGTTTATTTGTGCAAAATAAATATTGAACAAAGGCCAAGGCCATAGGTAAATTTCCACTGCCCTCTGGGCCAGTAAACATCAACGCATGCGGCACACGATCGTCGTGTAACATGTGAATGAGTTTTTCTTTTACTTCACTTTGCCCAATTATGTTTTTAAATAGCACGTTTTTTTATTATATTTTAATTCCCATTACACATACATCATCTATTTGTTCGTTTGATCCACGCCAATCTAAATAGGTTTTTTGTAAATAATCGTGTTGTAATTCTATTGACAATTGAGAAGCATGTGATAAAATTTCTTTAAATTTCTTATAAGTTAATTTTTTGTTTTTCTCTCCACCAAATTGATCGGCGTAGCCATCGGTGAATAAGTATATGGTATCACCCAACTGTAAATTAAATTGCTGTTGCGTATACTTTAGCACCTCGTCACTTGTTGAACCTATTGCTTGTTTATCTGGTGTTAAGATATGTAATTCTGGTATTGTTTTATTTTCTAACGTTCTATAAATATAAATTGGATTATTAGCACCTGAATAATATAGTGTGTTAGTTTTATAATTGATTGCTACTAAGGCAATATCCATTCCATCTCTTAATCGAGCTTCGTTATTAGTTGATGTTTGATTTAGCGTCGCACTAATTCTTTCATTTAAATAATCTAAGGCTTCAGCCGTGCTATTTACTGAAGGCTCAGTTAATGATTGTTTTAAAAAACTACTAGCAACTAAACTAATAAAGGCGCCAGGTACGCCATGTCCTGTACAATCTACAACAGCTGTAAGCGACATTTGTAAAGGGTCTTCGCTACTAGTTCGCACCGGAGATGCCCAGTAAAAATCACCGCTTACTATATCTTTTGGATTATAGTATACAAAGTAATTCTTGGCAAATAGTTTGTTTAAAATTTCGTTAGTCGGTAATAAAGCATCCTGTATCCGTTTAGCATAACGAATACTACTTTTAATTTCTTCGTTTTTTTCTTCAACTTCTATTTTTTGATTTTCTATAAACCCTTTAGATTTTTCTACTTCTAAACGACTTTTTAATTCCTTATAAGTTAATTGATAGCGATTGCGAATTAAAAACACTGAAAATATAACAACAGTTAATACAAGTAAGGCGCCATTTGTTATAAATTCTTCTAATGTAAGATGACTATTTAAAAGATAAAAAAACACGTTACTAATAATTGTTATGGCTAATAAAATAAGCGACAATTTTAGTTCCCATAGCACTAGCATACCTACACCAATAAATAATACCATATAGGCAAAAGCATGTTTTTGCAAATGTGGTATATCCATAAAGCTCCACATGTAAGCGTTTTGAACAGATATACCAAGCACTAGAACAAAAATGCAAGTGTAAATTGTTATTTTTAGTTGAGTCCTAAAAATAAGTAGTATTGCAGTTGTAATGGCAACTGCTAATCTAAAATTTAAAAAGGGAATCCAATATTCAGGTATACTTAAATAATCACCTAAAAACCAAACTAAATTTAATGCAATACCTACCCAACAAGTAATGATATGGGGTTTTTCAGTTGCTTTGTCAAACTCCTGTTTAACTAATATTTCAGGTATGTCAGTTTCTTTCATTAACGCACTAATATACAAAAAGTTGAACTGAATTTTATACAGGAAAAAAATTATCTTTGCTCTATGCATATAGGGTTGTTTTTCGGTTCATTTAATCCCATACATGTTGGGCATATGGTGTTGGCTAATTACATGGCTAGCTTTACAGATATGAAACAAGTTTGGTTTGTCGTTTCACCTCACAATCCATTAAAAGAAAAAGCATCTTTACTCGACCAACAGCATCGCTTACATTTAGTTAATTTAGCAATTGAGGATTGCGCCAATTTAAAAAGTAGTAATATAGAATTTGGATTATCACAACCATCCTACACAATAAATACTTTAGCGCATTTAAAAGAAAAGTACCCAAAACACACCTTTTCATTAATTATGGGCGAAGATAATTTAGCATCTTTTACTAAGTGGAAAAACTATGAGGTTATACTTCAAAATCATAAAATATATGTTTATCCCCGTCCTCACGTTCCTGTAACCGAATTAAAAAATCATCCTCAAATTATTGTAACTGATGCGCCAATAATGGATATTTCATCGACATTTATAAGAAGTAGTATTAAAGCAAAAAAAAATGTAGCCTGTTTTATGCATCCTTCTGTTTGGAATTATATTGATGAAATGAGTTTTTATAAATGATATTTGGTTTGAGACGAGGTATGTAAAACTCGAAATAATCCAAAAATAATCCAGTTTTAAAGAAACGAATTGCCTATTTTTATGGTTAAAATTATAAATATGAAACAAATCATTGTATTATTATCTTCAATTGTTTTATTGTTTTCTTCTTTTACTGCATCTGATGACGATAAAATACCAGCAGCAATTTTAAAAAACCTTAGTGGCTCTAAAATCAACTCCAACACTTTTAATAATAATGGTAAACCAATGATTATTAGCTTTTGGGCTACTTGGTGTAAACCTTGTAAGAAAGAGTTAGATGCTATTCATGAGGAATATGCGGCCTTGGTTAAAGAAACTGGTGTTAAATTAATTGCTATATCAATTGATGATGCACGTAGTAGTGGTAAGGTAGTTACGGATGTGAAATCTAAAGGTTGGGAATACGATGTTTATATTGATGAAAATCAAGATTTTAAACGCGCTATGAATGTAAATAATGTGCCTCATACGTTTTTAGTTGATGGTAATGGAAATATAGTGTGGAGCCATAACTCTTATGCTGAGGGAGATGAGGAAGTTTTATTTAATCACGTTCGCGCCTTAGCAAAGGGTGAAAAAATATTACCATAAATTTATTTAAAACAAAGCAGTTCTATTGCTTTTTAGTTTTTATTTTAACGATATACATTAATATGAAGTTTGAGTTCTATAAATCACTAAGTACCACTTTATTAATTTTAGGCTGCAATGCAATACTTGCACAAAGCCCCATAAGTAGTGATTTAGGATCTGTACACGGTAATTTTCAGTTTGATGGCGCGTATTATCAAAAAGACACATTAATTGGAGCTGATCCAGGTGGCGAAGTTTTTAGATATAACTCCTTTGGTAATATTAATTATAGCAAGGGTGGTTTTAGTGCAGGTGCTCGTTATGAAAATTACAATCCACCATTAATAGGTTTTTTAGCCGG
>JAYSTR010000204.1:0-7162 GCA_043719555.1 Bacteroidota bacterium
CTTAATTTTACTGTTTTGTTACCAAATTGTGGCACACCGATAGTGTTAATTACTTTTTCATACCAATCCGTCATATCATCTGCTAACCAAATTTGATAACCTTTACCTTGAGTTAACACAGAACTTGATCCAGTAATAACATTCCATGCAGCAGTAGGCTCATTATAAGTTAATACAGAATTAAAACCGGGAGCGTTTCCATCCACGCCTTCTGGACCAACAATGCCATCATACAGTCCAATTCCACTCATATAAATTTCATTATCCCAATCGTTAATTGTAGTGCTTATAACAGGGCTTGTTAAATCATGCCATCCTTTTGTGCGTCCAGCAATATATCTTTGAATAGTCATATTACCTGTAATTTTACACGTACCATTCGCTTGTGTTAAAATCCGTGCTGTATTTGTAACATCACTTACTAATGTTATATTACCATTTGAGTTTAAAGTTCCTGCAGTTATTTTTAGTCTATTTGTAATTGATTGAGGTGAATTTACAATTAATCCACTTGCATTATTTAAAGATAAATCGTAAAAGTATGAATCGCCAACCCCGTCAATAGCCTGAGCAGTAGTTCCACTAAAAATTACACCATCTGTGTTAGCTATCAATGTTCCATCATTGGTATACGTTTTTTTTATTCTTAAAGCCTGCGAATTATTTGATATTAATTCCATTGCACCATTTCTAATAAAAAAGGACTGATTTACCTGAACTGGCACTTTAATTTGAACTTTATCGGTGCAATTAACTTCTAGGTAATCAATAAATTCTATTCCATTTCTCGTTACTATTTGTGTACGGGAACCATTAAAAATAATTGTAGATTGATTTTTAACAGTTGTATTAGCATTATTTGTCCAATTTCCGCCAACAGATAGTACAAAGCGATTCATGTCTAAAACATTTGATGAATTTGCATCCCATGTTAAATTATTTTGAACCGTGATATTACCCAAAGCCGTTTTTGTACTTGCAGCTAATAATGTTAAATTGTAATAAGTGGTAGCTGGAATTTGATTGCAAGCGCTATAACAACTAACAGTGTTACCTGGTGCAGCAAAATTAAAATTTAAAGTCCCTGAAAACCTCGCACTAACCTGTAAACTCGAATTATCATTGTTAATAAATTGTGAGGAGTTAAGCGTGCTGATACTTCCACCTGTTAAATTTATAAATCCATTATTAGTGAAAACGGCTGCATTATATAAAGTAAATCCATTCCCTTTTTTAATAGTTGTTCCTGCTGATACTGTAAAATCTGCATAAAAATTCCAACTTCCAGCATTTGTAATAATAGAAGTTGATGAAAAAATAGTATTACCTCTTACATTATACGTAGTGAGCGTTCCACTTAATGTTCCGGAGTTTGTAAAATCACCGTATCCATTTAAAATTTTTGAATTACAAGCTAAAGTTGCACCTGCCTGAATTGTTAGTGTTTTAAATGTATTTTGGGTAACTATTAGAGTAACTACATTTCCTGTTTTTATAATTACATCATCATCCAAATCTGGAATACCATCGGCATCAGCAACACCTGTTACTGTCCATGTTGAGGCAGTACTCCAATTACCCGTAACTTTACTTGTAAATGTTGACGCATTAGTTATAATTGAAACGCAAAGCGCTAATAATAGTAGTAGATTTCTTTTTTTCATAATCGTAAATTTTAAATCACAAGACGACGAACTTTTAATAAAGTTCTCTCAAATATACAAATATTACTACATAAACCATACCCTGTTATGTTAAATTTAATAAGGTCTGGCCGAGCTGCCTTCCATAAAATTAACAAAAGCTTTATTTACAACTTTATTTCCTCCCGGTGTTGGATAATTTCCGGTGAAGTACCAATCTCCTAAGTTTTGAGGACAAGATTGATGTAAGCCCTCTATTGTTTGGTAAATAATTTGCAAATCGGCTTTTAAATCCGCTGGACGCAATAATTCCGCTATTTTTTTTGAGATATCTTCGTTAGTAAATGCCTTATAGATTTCTTTTACCACATTTATTTGCGCTTCTTTTGGCTTTAATAATTCCGTTTTTGCTTTTTCGTAAACCTCCGTTAATAAAGTTTCTTTTCCAGTTTCTTTAATTAAATGAATAGCGGCATCAAACGCGATAAACTTACTTAAAATGGCCATATCAATGCCATAACAATCCGGATAACGAATTTGTGGGGCCGATGAAATAATAACTATTTTTTTTGGATGTAATCTATCTAAGATGCGTAAAATGCTTTGTTTTAAAGTTGTTCCACGAACGATACTATCATCTAAAACAACGAGCGTATCTACCTCTTTTTTTACAGTTTCGTAAGTGATATCATAAACTAAATTTACTAAACTATCTCTGCTTTCGTCATCTGTAATAAACGTACGTTGTTTTGCGTCTTTTAAAATTACTTTATGAATACGAGGATGACGTGTTAAAATTTCATCTAATTGTGGTTTTGTTACAGCTGAACCAAGACTTAAAATATCAGTTGCTTTTTGTTCATTTATATATTCATCTATTCCTTCAACTAATCCACCAAATGCAACTTCAGCCGTATTTGGGATATAACTAAATACCGTATTTTTTAAATCGAAATTAATTGCTTTTAAAACTTGTGGCACCAAATAACGCCCTAATTTTTGACGTTCTGTATAAATATCGGCATCATTACCACGGCTAAAATAAATGCGCTCAAAGGAACATGCTTTTCTTTCGAGAGGCTCTAAAATTTCTACTTCGTTATAAGTGCCATCTTTTTTAATTATACCAGCATAACCTGGTTTAAGTTCTTTAACACTTTCAATAGGGGCATTAAATACTGTTTGAATAACAGGGCGCTCACTCGCAATCACTAATACCTCATCATCTTTATAAACATAAGCCGGACGAATACCATTTGGATCGCGTAACACAAAAGCATCGCCATGACCTAAAGCGCCGGCCATTACATAACCACCATCCCAACGCTTACTACTCTCTTTTAAAATAGCAGGGATATCTAAATGTTTTTGAATCTCTTTTGAAATTTCTAAATTAGTTAAACCCTTTTCTTTAAATAGTTTGAATAATCGGTCGTTATCTTTATCTAAAAAATGACCAATCTTTTCCATAACCGTAATGGTATCGGCTTGCTCGCTCGGATGTTGTCCTAATTCAATCAAATGCTCTAACAGTTCATCAACATTAGTTAAATTAAAATTACCAGCCACTAATAAGTTACGCGCCATCCAATTATTTTGACGACGAAATGGGTGACAACTATGTATACTATTTTTGCCGAATGTACCATAACGTAAATGTCCTAAAATTAATTCGCCCATAAAAGGGATGTTTTCCTTTTGCCAAGCTATATCTTTATATTGATCGGGTGATTTTTGTTTAGCTTTTATAAATAAATCATTTACCTGCGAAAAAATATCCTGTGTGGCTTTTGGGTCAATAGAACGTAATCTATCTATATAGGTTGTACCAGCAGGAACATCTAATTTTACCGTTGCAATACCAGCTCCATCTTGCCCACGGTTAATCATTTTATCCATTAACTGATACATTTTATGCAAGCCATATCGACTACTGCCGTATTTTTCTTGATAAAAGCTTAATGGTTTTAATAATCTGATGAGGGCTACGCCACACTCGTGTTTAATTTTATCGCTCATAATTGAATTACAAAGTTATTAATTACTTTGGTTAAAAATCAAGACAGTTATTAAAAGATAATCATATAATTTCTTGTAGATGTTGAAATATTTTTGAAGAAATATAGCGTTAGTAAATTTTTGTACATTCGTAGTAAATACTACACTGCGTGAATTGTAAAAAAACCATTATACTATTATTAATTTTTTGCTTTTGGCAACAAATTAATGCTCAGGTAAAGATTAACGAATACTCGGTATCTAATACCTCAAATTTTACCGGAAGCACTTTTGCTGATAATACAGGAAGCCGATCTGATTGGGTGGAATTATATAACTCAACCGCTTCGGCAATTACTATTGATGGTTGGAATTTATCTGATAATCCTACAAACTTAACTAAATATGCTTTTCCTAGTGCAACATCTATTCCTGCAAATGGATTTATACGAGTTTGGTGCAGCGGAAAAGGAAATTCAGCAAATACTACTGGTCACATACATACTAATTTTAAATTAACTCAGTGTGAGGGTGATTGGATTATATTATCAAATGGGGGGGTTATTACAGACTCATTACAACTTAAAAAAACAAAATCAAATAACTCGTGGGGACGAAAACCAAACGGCACTTCAACCTGGAAATTATTTACCACGCCTAACCCTAATGCAACTAATAACGCTGCTACTGCTTATGATGGTTATGCAGCTACCCCCGTTTTTAGCTTACCTGCTGGATTTTATGGCGGGGCACAAAGTGTAGCGATATCATGTTCTACCCCAAGTGTTACCATTCGCTATACTACAAACGGTTCAGAGCCTTTATTGGCTTCAACGGCTTATGCTTCTGCAATATCTATTGCTACTACCACTGTGCTTCGTGCTTACGCTGTATCTTCAAATACCTTATTGTTGCCAAGCTTTATGGAAACCAACACCTACTTTATTAATGAATCTATTAATGCTCAGTATGCAGTGGTTTCTATAAGTGGAGGCGCGGCTTTAAATAGCTTATTAGGTGGAAGTACAGGCGCCACGCCTAAAACACATTTCGAATACTTTGACGGTGGGTTATTTAAAACTGAAACTTACGGTATAGCTAATAAACACGGTAATGATTCGTGGGCTTACGATCAGCGAGGGATTGATTTTGAAACCGAGGATGATTATGGATATAACAATGCCTTAAAATACCAGTTTTTTACGGATACAAAACAAGGATACAGTTCACGTAAAAAATTTCAACATGTTATATTAAAAGCCGCCGCATCCGATAATTTTCCGGGAGATAAACCTGCAAAATCTTGCCACATGCGTGATGCCTTTGTACAAACCTATTCTTTTAGAAAAGGTTTGGAACTAGATGGACGACGCAACAAGCATAGTATTGTTTTTGTAAATGGTGTATATTGGGGTATTTATGAATTACGCGAAGCCTTTGAAGAGGATTATACAGATTACTATTATCATCAGCCTGATATTATGGAGTTGAAATATTGGGGAGGTTACGTAAATAATCCACCAATGACTTCGCAAAATGATTGGGCTAACTTGTATAATTTTGTTATGAGTAACTCCATGACTAATGCAGCCAATTATGCACATGTTGATTCCGCTTTAAGTTTTAAGAGTTTAATAGATTACATGATTTATAACTCTTATGTAGTTAATACCGATTTTATTAACTGGAATACTGCTTGGTGGCGAGGTACTGATTTAACCCAAGATAAACATAAGTGGCGTTACTATATGTGGGATATGGATAATACTTATGATTTGGGAGAAAATTTTTCGGGAATCCCATCAACAGGAATGACAGCAAGCCCATGTGATTACACTAATGTGTTTCAAAATGCCGGGCCAGAGGAAGGTCATCCTGATATTTTAGACAAACTCATGACTAATCCTGCGTTTAAATCTATGTATATTAATCGTTATGCTGATTTATTAAACTCCGCTTTTAATTGCGATAGTATTATGAATCACTTTAACTATTTTAAAAATATTTTAACGCCAGAAATGCCTCGACATGTTGCTAAATGGGGTTCTGGAAATACAGTTACCGATTGGCAAAATAATATGACACGTATGCAAAACAAAATCACAGAGCGTTGTGGTTATATTGAATCTACGATACAAAGTTGCTATAATGTGGTAGCTAAGCCCGTAAAGGTAAATGTTGTGCCCGCAGGCGCTGGTAATGTAAAATTAAATACCATTTGGTTAGATAATTTTATGTGGACAGGTAATTATTTTTCGGGAGTAACGATGAATTTTGTTGCGACTCCATATAATAACGCTCTGTATGAATTTGATTATTGGGAATTTACCAATCATACACCATCACCTACTATTAATAGCGATACCGTTTCCATTAATTTTACAACTAATGATAGCATCATTGCACACTTTAAACCCGTAACCTTGCCTCAACAATTAGCAGTAAATGTATTGCCGGCTGGTGCAGGAAACGTTAACTTAAATGTAAATGCCACTCCTATGAATTTAAATACATTTATATGGACTAATAATTACCTCCCAAATACGAGCATGACTTTGGCCGCTATTCCAAATACAACTTACGATTTCGATTACTGGACATTGAATCATCATACACCTTTACCTAATTTTAGTAATGATACCATTCGCATTAATTTTGCCGAAAGAGATACAATTGTAGCACATTTTAAATTAAAAAGTATAACGCCGCCGCCACCACCTCCGGTTGTTGATACACCTACGGTGCCTCTTACAGGAACAGAAATTTCGTTACCAACTGCTTTTTCACCAAACGGTGATGGAAGAAATGATGTGCTATTAGCCCTTGGAGGAATTAATGCAACCGATTTTTCGATGCAATTATGGAACAGATGGGGAGAGTTAGTGTTTGCGGCCAATGATATTGATGAAGGTTGGGACGGCACTTATAAAGGAACACAAGTACAAATAGGTGTGTATACGTATTTTATAAAATACACCAATTTTGAAGGAGATCAAAAAACAGTGAAAGGCAGTATAACGCTTGTGCGCTAAGCGATTTAAAAACAATGAAATTAATCCTACAAAAATACCTGCTGATTGTTACTATGATGTCATCCACATTATATGGGCAGGACATCCATTTTTCGCAAATACAAGAATCGCCTTTATGGTTAAATCCTGCTAATACAGGTTTATTTAATGGATACATGCGTGCTATTATTAATTACCGTAGCCAGTGGATGAGCGCTGGTAATCCTTATAAAACCATGGCTTTATCGGTAGATGGCATTGCTGCAAAACAAATAAAAAAACGGGCGTATTTAGGTATAGGGTTAATGGTATTTAATGATCAGGCTGGGCCGGCCAAATTAGGCTTAACACAATTGCAAACTAATTTTAACGGCATCGTATCTATAACGAATAAAAGTAAATTAGCAGGAGCTATCTCTGCTGGCTTTGCGCAAAATAAAGCCAATTTAAGTACGCTAACCTATGGCAATCAATTTAATGGCACAGAAATAGATCCTACCATAGCAAATG
>JAYSTR010000205.1:0-7154 GCA_043719555.1 Bacteroidota bacterium
GCACTGTTTTTGATTCGTTTACAATAATTAAAAATGCAGGTGGTAGTAAAACATACACCGTTTGCGCTAATGAAGCTATTACTTTAAAATCAACCTTTCCTGATAAAGTAAATTGGTTTCCTACTAATCAACAAGCTGATTCCATATCTTTTAGTACACCAGTTAGTACTGTTGTGTATGCAACAGATTTGGCGGGCTGTATAAAAGATACTATACATGTTTCTGTTGTTTTAAATTCTTCATGTGTTACTACAGGCATTAATGAATTTGAAATAAATTCATTAGCCATTTATCCTAGTTATTTACAAGCAGATAATCGAACAATAACCATTGAAAGTGCTGAAAATATATTTTCAATGATTAAACTTATTGATGTGAATGGAAAAGAAATTTTAAATGAGCAAATAGAAATTAAAGAAGGGAAAAATAATGTTCAATTGCCAAACACATTGTCCTCTGGCTTATATTTTATTAAACTAATTACACATTCTTATGAAAAAAATTACAAACTATATGCTGAATAATTATATAAATAAAATAGTGTTTTTACTTGTGGTGAGTTTCACATCAGTAAACAATTTACTTGGGCAGACATTTCGCGCATCAGCGTTAGAAACTTGTTTGGCTCCATTTTATCACGGGGTTGCGTCTGGTGATCCTATGCCTGATAAAGTAATTATTTGGACTCGAGTAACTCCTGATACAATTACTAATAATCCCGTTACTGTTACTTGGCAAATGGCTACAGATACGGGAATGGTAAATGTTATAAAAAGTGGAAATACAACTACGAATAATACCAAGGATTATACTGTAAAAGTGGATGTTACAGGGCTTAATCCTTATACCTGGTATTATTATGAATTTACAGTTAATGGTAAAAACTCTCCAAGAGGTCGAACAAGAACTACACCAACTGGTAATGCAGATAGCTTAAGATTTGCTGTTGTATCATGTGCTAATTTAGAGGCGGGTTATTTTAATGCGTATAAAGTATTATTGAATAGAGCTGATTTTGATGCAGTCATTTGTTTAGGCGACTATATTTATGAATATCAAACAGGAGGATATGCTCCAAATGCAACAGCTAATAGACAGTGGTTACCTGCAAACGAAATATTATCATTAAATGATTACAGGCAACGTTATTCAATTTACCATTTAGACGAAGATTTAAGAAAATTACATCAGCAATTTCCTTTTATTACTATTTGGGATGATCATGAAACTGCAAACGATGCATGGATGAATGGCGCAGAGAATCATACTCCTGCAACTGAAGGCCCATTTTCTATTAGAAAAGCAAATGCGAAGCAAGCCTATTTTGAATGGTTGCCAATTAGACCACAAATGGGGGTAGCTGATCAGTATCAAATTTTTAGAAAATTACAATACGGTAATTTGGTTGATTTTATAATGTTAGACACTAGGTTACATGGACGTGATGAACAAAATGGAACTAGTGGCACAACAGTTACTTCTGCATCTCGCCAACTTTTAGGAACCAATCAATTTACTTGGCTTGGTAATAAATTAGATTCGTCAAATGCACAATGGAAAATTTTAACACAGCAAGTAATGATAGCTCCCCTAAAAGTGTTTGGTTCAGCTATTAATGGAGATCAATGGGATGGTTATCCAGCTGAAAGAACAAGAGTATTTAATCATATCTTAAATCATAATATAAAAAATGTGGTGGCTATTACGGGCGATATACATTCGTCGTGGGCTAGCGATTTACCAACGTCTACTTATAATATTACAACTGGTGCTGGTTCTGTTGGTGTTGAGTTTGTTGGCCCGAGTGTTACATCACCTGGGACATCTATTCCTTTAGGTGCGAGTGCAATTATGTTATCAAATTCACATATCAAATATGTCGATTTAAATCAACATGGTTTTATGATATTGGATATAAATAAAGTGAGAGTCCAAAACGATTGGTATTATGTAAATACTGTTGACGAGTCATCAAGCATCTATAGTTATGCAAAATCAATGTTCGTAAGTAATAATGAACGTTTTTTGAAAAACATTACTACATCTAGCAATCCTCGTAGTACAATTTTTGGTACGATGGCACCTCTATGTCCTCGCATGTTAAATATCACAACAAATCTTTCGTCTAATGTCTTACAAACAAAATTATTAAGTGTGTTTCCTAATCCCGCGCAAAAGGAATTGTTTATCAGTTTTTTAGGCGAACACGTTAAAGATGGAACATTAACGGTTTATAATTCTAATGCTCAAAAAGTTTTGAGTTTATTATTTTCTGAAAATGATATTTATAATAATCAATTGCCTGTTAATATTAATGCATTACCAATGGGTTTGTATAGTGGTTGTATAGAAATCAATCATCAATTGTTGCATTTTAAATTTGTGAAGAAAACTGATTAATGGCCACTAAATATTTTAATTACTCTTACAAAATTATTATTGTACTAAGTATCGTTTTTTTGAGTTGTTCTTTTTTTACTTTAAAAAATTGTTCAGAGGAAAAACTAAATAATCTTACTAATACTAATTTAATTACATTACAATTAATAAAAGTGCTTGATAAATCAATTATGTTAATTGGTTCTAATTCAAAAATTACTCCTAAAAAGCAGTTGCAAGCTTATTATTTTTCGGCTCGTAAATATTACAAACAAATTGAAACAATTATAGAGTATTGTGCACCTTTTGATGTAAAATATTTTATTAATGGCGCTTTAGTAAAAAAATCAGATATCGAAATTGGAAATCGTATAGTTGAACCTCATGGGTTTCAGGTTATTGAAGAACAATTATTTAGTGTTGATACCATAGATCAAGCATTAGTGAAATCTGAATTACAATTATTGCAACAAACATTTGTTTCTTTTAATAAAAAAATACACGATATAAAACTGACTAATTCTCAAATTATTGAAGCGATGCAGTTTGAGTTAATTAGATTGAGTAGTATGTCTTTATCTGGTTTTGATGCCACTATGACAAAAACTAATAATGTTGAATGTGCCTACGTTTTACTTAGTTTCAAAACATTATTGTCTGAAATAAAACTAGCAAATGCAGATGTCAATTATCTCAATGAGTCGCAATTAATTACTGCAGTTACTAAGGCACAGACCTATTGTTTATCACATCCTAAATATGATACATTTGATAGATTATTTTTCATAACAGAACATATAAAATCGATTTATAAAAAATTAGTTGAATTACACCAAAGTAAATCATTTCCTGTAACGCCAGTAAATTATGCTATTAATTTATTAAGCAAAAAAGTATTTGAAACAGAGTCATATAATTTAAATTATTTTTCAGTTAATATTTTTGATACACTTAATAATTCTAATCAAGCTAAGTTAGGGGAGTTTCTGTTTTTTGATCCTATTCTTTCTGGTAACAATCTACGCGCATGCGCTTCGTGTCATAATCCAAACAAAGCTTTTACAGATGGTTTGAAAACGGCATTAGCTTTTGACAACCAAAAACATTTAGCGAGAAATTCACCAACGTTATTAAATACAATTTTTCAACGACATTTTTTTTATGATGGTAGTGCCAGACAATTAGAACAACAAATAAATGATGTGTTACATAATAAAAATGAAATGAATTCCAATCCTCCGGAAATGATTGAGAAATTGAATCAAAGTAACGAGTACCAATCATTATTTAAAAAATCGTATAAAGGTACTATTGATACTACAATTAGTTATTATGGGATTTTAAAAGCGATTAGCGAATATGAAAAAACGCTTATCTCTATGAATAGTCGTTTTGATAAATATATAAGAGGGGATAAAACACAACTCAGTAAAAATGAAATGAGTGGTTATAATTTATTTTCGGGTAAGGCACTTTGTGGAAGTTGTCATTTTTTTCCTTTGTTTAACGGCTTAGTGCCACCTATTTATAATGATACAGAGTATGAAGTAATTGGTGTACCTGAAAGCAAATTAAATAAAATTATAGATAACGATGAAGGGCGCATTAAAATATCTAAGTCTGCTATACATAAGTATGCTTTTAAAACACCTACGGTTAGAAATAGTTCTTTGACTGCACCTTATATGCATAACGGAATATATAATACGTTGGATGAAGTTTTGGAGTTTTATAACAAAGGTGGTGGGCAAGGAATTGGAATTAATATTTCTCATCAAACGTTACCATTCGACTCGTTAAAGTTAACTAAAAAAGAAATGGCAGATATTAAATCTTTTATTATTTCTTTATCTGATACAATTGGATTAAATCGAAAACCAAAACAACTTCCTAAGTTTAATAACGAATCTTTAAATAACCGAGTTATTGGTGGGTCGTATTAATTATGTTCTTATTTCTAAATTAAATTTTCATGTTCTCTTTTTTATTAAGCAATTACATCTCCTTAGTTTCTTTAATTAACCCTTTAGGTGCAATACCAGTCTTTCTGTCTCTGACTAATAATCATGAAAAACAGTGGATTCGGAAACAAATTTTTAAAACAGCTTTAAATGTTTTGGTTATTTGTATTGTATCTTTTTTAGTTGGAAATATTGTGTTAAATTTTTTCGGCATTTCAATTAACGCTTTAAAAATTGCGGGAGGTATAATTATAAGTAGATCAGGTTTTTTATTATTGAATTCAAAACACAAAAAGGATATTGGTAAAAAAATTCACGATGAATCTCTACAAAAAGAAGATATTTCATTTACTCCTTTAGCAATGCCTTTATTATCAGGTCCTGGATCTATTTCCTATTTAATTAATTTATCTATAAAAATAAATTTTGATTTAGTAAATTCAACATTAGCTATTATTTCAATATTACTTGCTAGTATTACCATATTTATTGTATTGACATTAGCACCGAAAATTTTAGTTTATATGGGACAAGCGGGTTTAAAAGCGATGTCAAAAATTATGGGTTTTATTGTATTATCAATTGGGATCCAAATGATTATTGGTAGCGTTTCAGCTATATTAATAAATATTAAGTAGATAAATATTAGTGACTTTTTAGAATCTTAGTTGTATTAAACAACAACACAAAAGTAATGCGTACTTTCGTGAGATATGAAAGTTGATAAATTTATAGGTCATTCGGGTTATACATCACGCCGAAAAGCAGCAGATTTAATTGAAGAAAAGCGAGTGTTAGTTAATGGCAAAGTAGCCACCTTTAGTACAAAAATTAAAGAAGGGGATATTATTTTAGTTGATGGTAAAGAATTGAAACAAAAAGAATTTGTTCCAACGTTAATAGCTTATCATAAACCAAAAGGAATTGAATGTACTACTGAAAAAATCGCCAATAATATTATTGATGCGATAGGGCATAGTCAAACGATTTATCCTATTGGCAGATTAGATAAAGATTCAGAAGGGTTAATTTTATTAACCAATCAATCTGATTTAATAGATAAAATTGCGAACCCTAAATACAATCACGAAAAAGAATACATAGTAACATTAAACTTACCTGTGCGTACAGCTTTTTTAAATGAAATAGCGGAAGGTATTTTATTAAATGGTGAAAAAACGAAACATTGTGTTGTAAGTCGTGAACCAAATGCAAAACGTATTTTTCGTATCATTTTAACTCAGGGGATGAATCGCCAAATTCGCCGCATGTGTAATGCCTACGATTATCAGGTTATTAAATTACAACGTGTACGCGTTATGAATATCAAGCTCGATAAACTGAAAGTAGGCGAGTGGAGAGATTTAGAGCAAACAGAATTAGATGAATTACTAAAGCAATTACCAATCGATTAGGTTTTGAAAGTTTACATAACTGTAACATGCCCAACATAGTTGTGCCTTTTGCCATTTACATCTACTATTTTTACTTTATAAGAATAAATATCTTGCTTTACTATTAGGCCTTTAACCGTTCCATCCCAACCAAGATTTATATCTTTACTTGTATAAATTTGTTCGCCCCATCTATCAAAAATGAGCATTTCAAATTTATCAATACCAATACCTTTTCCAGTAAATACATCATTAGTTCCGTTTTCATCTATTGGAGAAAATGCATTTGGAATATAAAAAGCGAATTCTGGTTTTATCTCTACGTTATTATATACCGTATCCCTGCAGCCATATTGATTTTTTACAATTAATTCTACTGTATAAGTAGATGACGTTTCATCATTATAAAAATGTGTGGGATTTAAATTTACAGAGTCAATTTTTGGACCATCACCAAAATTCCAATACCACGTTGTGTAGTTTTCTGATTGATTAGTAAAAGCTTCTAACGGAGTAATAATACTTCCAGGATTTGGATCTACTGTAAAATTAGCAACAGGTACTGGATATACCGTAATAAAGTTTGGTTTGGTAATAGAATCAACACAACCAGCCGTAGTAGTTACTTTTAATTTTATAGAGTAAGTTGCTAAATTACTATTACTTGTATTTGTAAAGGAATGCACTTGGTCAACATTGGTTGTACTTGTTGCGTACGTTCCATCGCCAAAAGTCCAAGTCCAAGTGTTTAATAATTCTGGACCAGTTATTGGAGCAGTAAAATCACTAAAGGTTGTATTAAATTTTTCACCACAACCAGCTGGATCACTCACCGTAAAATTTGGTCTAGGTACATAATTTACTTTTACCACATTGGTATATGTTTCGCTACAGTTATTGCTTGTTTTAGCAACTAACGTAACCGTAAAAGTTCCACCTTGAGCAAATACATAACTTGGGTTTTGCAAAGTACTTTCAGTCGTTGCAGGCGAATTATTAAAATCCCAATTGTAGGATTGTATATTAGGGCTATTAAATGCTGGTGTTGTTGTAAAGCTTAATGGTAATCCGGCGCAAGCAATACCAGGCGTAAATGTTAAAATAGGTTTTTGATACACATCAATCACTTTCGGAACGTTAGTTTGACAACCTTTATCAGAGGTTACAATTAAATTAGTGGTGTACGTTCCTGCATTATTATAGGTATGTGTTGTTATTAGTCCAGCACCAAATCCACCATCACCAAAAGTCCAAGCGTAAGCTGTGTTTGTTACAATGGCATTTATTGATGGAGTCGCATTAAATGAATTTGGTTGAGCATTAATACAATTGGCCACAAACACAAAATCAGGAATAGGATTAGGGTTTACTAAAGCTGTAATGGTATTTGTAGAGTTGCTACAAACTAAACCTGGAAACG
>JAYSTR010000206.1:0-7101 GCA_043719555.1 Bacteroidota bacterium
ATAATAGGCTTCTTCGCTGCAAAATCCTGGCTTACTTTCGCAATGCCATAAGGTATAATGGCAATGTTAGTTCCAGCTTTTTTTGGTAAAGTATCCCAGGTTAATTTCCCTACATAAGCTAAAGTAGCTATGTTAAATTGCCGCGGCACTTTGCACCAGGTTGAGTTCTCATTTCGTTTTAAATCATTTCTAGAAAAGTTTATACCCCAATTTTTTAGTTCACTTTTATAACGTAATGTTTTAAAAGGGATTTCCATTTCAACTGTCCAATAATTTCTGAAACGTTTTACGGCGCTATGCCATTTATTATCCCAATTGGTTGTAACTCCTTGTCCGCCTCCGTTTGAAATTAAGCCTTCACGTTGCGCTCCATAAGGGTTAACGCCAAAACTAAACCCGTTTTGTGAATCCAAAAAGGGATCAATCGTTATCACAAAACAATCGCTTGCCGGATAAGAAAAATCTCTTTTTAAGGATTGAATCACATAGTTACCATCAATAGAATCGTAACAAATGGCTGCTACACAAATTGCCTTATCATTATAAGTAACATAAGCTGTTGTTTTAGTTTTTGCTAAGCAGGTATCGTAAGGAAAGTTTTGCCAAAAATTTGTTACCGAATCGCAGGTTCGCCAAACTGGCTCATCAAGCTCACCATCAATGGTAATTGGATTGTGTGTTTTACGAATCGATAATCCCTGATTGTTTTGTGCTTTTGCAGTTAAACAAAAAACAATTAATGATATGATTAAAAAACGTAACATCTATTTCCTAAAAGTAGATATTTTATTGGGTTCAGAAAATACCGTTTGTCAAGTTTTAAAAATTAAAAATATTTCGTACTTTTAGTTTATATCAAATAAAAAAATTGAGTACCACATCATCAAATATTGTAAAAGACGTTAAGTTAAATGCTTTGTTAGAAATGACCAAAGCGATTAATAACAATCTGTCTACCTCTCAATTATTAGATATTTATCAGGAAATTTTAGAAAACAGATTAAACGTAGGGAAACTTGTATTATATAGTTTTAATAGCGAATGGACTTGTATTTTAAAATATGGTGTAGATAAAGATTTTAATCATTTGTTGTTTGAGCCCGAACTTTTGGATATAAAAGAAATTGAAACGATTTCTTTTACAAAAGGGAATTTAAGTAATAAGTTTGAAATTGTAATTCCTGTTTATCATAAACAAACACCTTTAGCCTTTGTGTTATTGGGTGATATTGATGAGAAGAAACTTGAGATGAGCACAGCTATTAAGCATTTACCTTTTATACAAACGTTAACTAATGTAATGATTGTTGCGATAGAAAATAAAAAACTATCAAAGCAAACGATACAAAAAGTAGCTATACAAAAGGAATTGGAGCTGGCTAAAGGAATGCAAAATTTATTATTTCCATCGTCGTTACCAAACAATGATGAGATAGAAATGGATGTTATGTATTTTCCGCACCAGCAAGTTGGTGGCGATTACTACGATGTTATCTGGATCAATTCTTCGGAGTGTGTGTTTTGTGTGGCAGATATTTCTGGCAAGGGTGTTTCGGCAGCTTTATTAATGAGTAATCTTCAAGCGGCTCTGCGTGTTCTTTTAAGATATACCCAAAACTTAACAGAAATTGTTATTGATATTAATCGCTTGATATGTGATAATGCTAAAAATGAAAAATTTATTTCGCTGTTTATCGCAAAATATAATATTACAACTCGTAAATTAAATTATATCAATGCAGGACATAACGCTCCTATTTTATATAACAATAATAAAATTACTCGTTTAGATAAAGGGTGCACGTTATTAGGAATTATAAATCCTTTAATTGCTTTAGAAAAAGAATCTATTTTAATTTCTCAAAACTCTGTGTTGTTTATGTATACTGATGGATTAACAGACGCTGTTAATACACTAGATGAAAACATTAGTTTGGAAGAAATAGAAAACATTATTATTGAAAATTGCAATAATAATAGTGGAGAAATAAATAAAGCAATGCTTTATTATGTAGATGAGTTTAAAGGCGAAGTTCCTTTTACGGATGATGTAGCCATGCTTACTTGTAAGTTTAAATAAAAAAATAATTAGTTCTTAAATGGCATTATGAGATTAAATTACAAACAATATATTTTAATTTTTAAAATCTTTGTAGTTTCATTTGCTCAATACTCATGTAGCAACAATGATAGTAATGATAGTAATGTAATATCAAAACCATCTGTTACATTAAAGTGGTTAAATGGTTTGTTTATTTATAAAGATACTTTTGGAATTTATACCGAAAACTGGATTAAAATAGATAGCCTTAATTATAAAGGATTGGGATATTATTTTGCTCATAACAATGCTGACACACTTTTTAAACAAGATATTAAAATATCATTATTTAAGAATAATGTAATTATGTTATGTAAAGTAAAAAATCAAAATAATAACCAATACATAGAGTTTAAATTAAACAAAACACAGTCTGATTTATATATTTTTAATAATCCAATATTAACATTTCCTTCAACAATTAGTTATAAAATATATAACGATAGTTTAATAGAAATAACTCAAAAAGGTATCAGTAAATCTGGAAAAAAAATCGAACGATCCTTTGAACTTAATCGTTTAAAATATTAATTTATTTTTCTTTAAATACTTCATTTAAACGTTTTAATAAAAACATCATAATCATAAAGGCAAGCATTAGCAATGCAAAGTTTAGCCAAAAATAATTTGCTTTATTATCAAACTTATCCCAGTTTTTGGCTAATACGCCACTTAATTTGTTACCTATAGATGTAGCTAAACTCCAGCCTCCCATCATTAATGCCGTTAGTCTTACGGGTGATAATTTAGACACCATAGATAAACCCATCGGACTTAAACATAATTCGCCCACTGTTACCACACCATAACTTGCAATAAGCCACCAAGCACTTGCCTTATGCATACCATTATCGGTATAATGAATGGCTAATACCATAACCAAAGTTGATAAAGCACTAATTAATAAACCATAAGCAATTTTTGTGGCGGTTGTTGGTTCACTGCCTCGCTTGCGCATAAAAGCAAAAAAGGCAATTAACAAAGGTGTTAATATGACAACAAAAAATGGATTAACAGATTGGAATATTTCGGTATTAACTAAATTAAGATTTTGATCTTGTGGTGGATATTTATCAGCATCTAAATTTTTAAAATAAGATGGGTAATCCATACATTTTACGGGTTCACCATTTGCATCTTTTATTTTTCTGAATTGTTCATCTAACTGAAATGTTTCTATATTTTTTGCCTTTAAAGTATCAGAAAAGCCTAAAGCTTTAGTCATTTTCATAGTACTTCCAGATACTTCTCTATCAGTATAACTTTTTGCGTAAGTTGTTAAAGCTGTTCCATTTTGTTTAAAGATGGCCCAAAATAAAATAACGATGATGAAAATGGTAAACATCGTTCCCATTGGTTTTTTTTCTTCGGCAGTTGCATTTTTATAAATAGTTGAGAAAAAATAAATTACTGGGAAACAAAACATAAAGAAAGCATCTGTACTGCGACTTCCCATTATGGTATATTCTTCGCCATTGTTACCAAAAAGTGTAGTTGGCAAAAACCATCCCAAAATAGCAAAGCCAACACCTACTAGAAGTATTCGTGCAAATTGCATAATAAAAGGCTTGTCTTCTGGTTTTGGTTCTTTTCGTATATCTACGTGTTTATAATGTTTCATGCCAATCCAAAAAGTAATTACACCAATAAACATTCCAATGCCTGCAGAAAGAAAAGCGCCGTGCCATCCAATTTTATTCCGCATAATAGCCGCAATAAAATTGCATATGAAGGCGCCTAAATTAATACCCATATAAAAAATATTATAACCCGTATCTTTTTGGTCTTTATAACGAGGATCATTAAATAAATTTCCTAATAAGGTTGATATGTTTGGTTTAAAGAAACCATTACCAATAACCATAATAACTAAGGCAGTATAAAATGCCCATTTTTCGGGAATTGCTAGCATACAATAACCGATGCCCATTAATATACCACCGAGTGTTATAGAAAAACGATACCCTAATTTTAAATCGGCCAATAAGCCTCCCATAAAAGGAGTTAGGTAAGCCACAGCAATAAAAGTTCCATATACATCTGCAGCATCAGCATTGTCCCAGCCAAATCCTCCTTCCGAAACATCGGCAGTCATGTATAAAGTGAAAATACCTATCATTAAGTAATAGCCAAAGCGTTCCCAAAATTCAGTAAATACTAAAAAATATAATCCTTTAGGGTATTTCGATGCTTGCAACATAAATGTGTGTTTGATAGATTTAGGAAAAGTGTATAGCTAAGTGAAAATTATTTTATTAAAAATTGCAATCCAACATTTGCTTTTGCAATGGTGCCGAATTTAAAATCATGTATCTCGCAATTTATATATGGAGCAATCATTTTGTATTTATAGGATACTCCCAATTGTAAATACGGATTAAAACTATTAGCTAAATTATATTTATCTACATAGGAGCGCGAAGTTTCATAGGTTGTTAAATAAGCGCCACTGGGATTGTCATCTGTAATGTATATATCAGCGTATGCTTTATGTGTATTTAAATGGTATTCAGAATAAGAGACTTTACTGGTATTATCATCTGGCTTATTAAAATTAACAGCCAACTTTTGATAAACTATCCAATTGTTTTTAAACCAATAGTGAGAAAAACCACAACCTAAACTTAATACATTATAATTTTTAGTTGTTTCATTGTTCGAAAAAGTATAATAATTATAGGATACTGTATCAGTTGTTTCATAATCATAAAAATGATGATTGATGGTTATGGCAGAATAACTTACACCCATCGAGAAATAAAAAAAATCGTGTTTAAATGGAGAGTTTGGAAATAAAATATTCAGGTTAAATGTTTCGGTATTTTTGAGTTTTGCTGTTACTTTTTCAAAATCATTGTAACTTAAAAATGATGAGGTTTTGTTTAATCCCATTCCTATTTCGGCATCTATAATAACTCGCGGCGCCTTATAAGCAGAGTCATTTTGAGCGTTTACAGTAAAACAGGTTACAAAAAATAATATAATATAACGGTGTACTAATTTCATTTTTAAAATTTAAGATAATTTGAAATATTGATTTGCTTGTATAGCAATTTCATTACCATAAGCTAAAGAGGCTGTAGCTGCTGGCGATGGCGAATTAATAACGTGCATAGAGTTTCCTTGAAATTCAATTTTAAAATCATCCAACATATCTCCCTCGCTACTTAATGCCATAGCTCTAATACCACAACGATCGGCAGGTACGATATCGTCCATTTGTAAATCGGGTATTAATTTTCGTAAGCGATTTAAAAAGTATGCTTTACTAAATGCGCCTCGGTATTCATCTAATCCAAAACGCCAGTGTTTTTTAAAGAATTTCCAAGTGCCAATAAAACCAAAAGCCTCTATAGTATCTTTTAAATTAAAAGCTGTTTTAGAGTAACCTTCTCTATCAAAAACAAATACAGCATTTGGTCCACACTCTACGCCGCCTTTTATCATTCGTGTAAAGTGCACACCTAAAAATGGAAACTCAGGATTAGGAACAGGATAAATTAAATTTTTAACCTTGCTTCTTCCTTTCTCAGTTAAGTCATAATAATCACCTCTAAAGCCAACAATGGCAGAATCTGTTTTTACATGATCTTTTTTTGTTACTCTATCAGCTTGTAAACCGGCACAAGAAATAATGTGTTTTCCGTTAAAGGTTCCTTTATCTGTTATAACGTTGGTTGAGTCAGTTTGCTTATCAAAGCCGGTAACTTTATGTGCTGTTAATACTTTACTGCCATTATTTTTGGCGTGAATTAATTCCACATACTTGCGAGCTACATCCGTATAATCAATAATACCAGTACAAGGCACCCAAATGCCAGCAATGCCTTTGCAGTGAGGCTCTATTTCAGAGATACGTTTTGCGTCAATCATTTCAATGCCCTCAACACCATTCGCAATGCCATTCGCAAATACTTTGTTCATATGGGCTAATTCGCTTTCTTCGGTAGCTACTATAATTTTTCCGCACAAATCGTGTGGAATATTATGTTCTTTCACAAAACTCATCAGTTCTCTTCTGCCTTCAACACACTTTATGGCTTTGTATGAACCTGGTTTGTAATAAATGCCAGAATGGATAACGCCTGAATTATGACCCGTTTGGTGGGCAGCTACTTCTTTTTCTTTTTCTAGAACTAAAATTGTTTTGTTGGGATTTTGAATAGTTAATTTATAGGCGGTTGCTAAACCAACTATTCCACCACCAACAATAATTATATCGTAATTTGTATTGTTCATTTATAAATGATAGTAAATTTGTTTAAAAATACATATTAATTAATCAATTAAATAGTGCGTGAATTAGATAATTGAACATTTATTTTAACAATTATGGATAGTTATAAAATAACGATAGATGCATTTGATAAGCAATCTCAAGCATATCAGGATATGTTTATGGATTTAAATTTATATGACGATACATATAAAACTTTCTGTGATTTAATAGAGCAACCTAATGCTGAAATTTTTGAGATAGGTTGTGGTCCAGGAAACATTACTAAATATTTATTGTCTAAAAAACCAGATTATCGTATTACAGCGATTGATTTAGCGCCTAATATGATAAAGTTAGCTAAAGTAAATAATCCAACGGCTAATTGTATGGTGATGGATTGCAGAAATATTGATACCGTCTCTCAAAAATTTGATGCAATCATTTGTGGATTTTGTATGCCTTATTTATCTAAAACAGATTGCGAAAAAATGATAACCGATTGTGCTTTTTTATTGAACCCAAAAGGCCTGTTATACTTTAGTGTGATAGAGGACAATTATTCAAAATCAGGTTACGAAACTAATAGTAAAGGTGAACATCCAGCGTATGTTTACTATCACGAAGAAAATTATTTAGTGCAAGATTTAAAAAGTAATAAGCTGGATGTTGTGCATACTTTTCGTAAGCAATACAAAAAAAACGATGATACACTCTCTACTCATTTAATTATTATATCAAAAAAACAATAACACATATTAAAATTAAATTATGAAAATTATTT
>JAYSTR010000207.1:0-2846 GCA_043719555.1 Bacteroidota bacterium
TTAAAAATAACTTCCTTACTTAATAATTGCTCAGCTAACTCTCCTAATTTTTCTTTGTTCGCTAATAAAATTGCTTTTGTACGCGCATAAGCAATATCAATCATTTTTTTAATCTCTTCATCAATTAATCTGGCAGTATGCTCGCTATATGGTTTACTGAAACTATATTCGTTTTGGCCAGTGCTATCGTAATAACTTACATTACCAATTTTATCATTTAAACCATAATACACAACACTTGCATAAGCCTGACGAGTAATTTTCTCTAAATCACTTAATGCACCTGTGGAAATTTTACCAAAAATAATTTCTTCTGCAGCTCTACCACCTAATGTAGCGCACATCTCATCCATTATTTGTTCAGATGTTGTAATTTGTCTTTCTTCTGGTAAATACCAAGCAGCTCCTAAACTACGACCACGAGGAACTATAGTTACTTTAATTAAAGGTGAAGCGTGTTCACACATCCAGCTAACGGTTGCGTGTCCCGCTTCGTGATATGCAATTACACGTTTTTCTTGATCAGTAATAATTTTATTTTTCTTTTCTAAACCGGCAACAATTCTATCAACAGCATCTAAAAAATCTTGTTTAGATACTTGTTTTTTATTAGCACGAGCTGCAATTAAAGCGGCTTCGTTACAAATATTTGCGATATCAGCTCCACTAAAGCCAGGAGTTTGTTTTGCTAAAAACTCTACATCAACGCTTGCATCAATTTTAATTTTCTTTAAATGCACTTTAAATATTTGTTCACGTTCAATAACATCTGGCATATCTACATAAATCTGTCTATCAAAACGGCCAGCGCGCATTAACGCTTTATCTAAGATGTCGGCACGATTTGTAGCTGCCAAAATAATTACACCGCTATTTGTTCCAAAACCATCCATCTCAGTTAATAACTGATTCAAAGTGTTTTCGCGTTCATCGTTACCACCTGTAGCAGCATTTTTACCACGTGCTCTACCAATTGCATCTATCTCATCAATAAAAATAATACAAGGGGCTTTTTCTTTAGCTTGTTTAAACAAGTCACGAACACGACTTGCTCCAACGCCAACAAACATTTCCACAAAATCAGAACCTGATAATGAAAAGAAAGGAACTTTTGCCTCGCCAGCAACGGCCTTTGCTAATAAGGTTTTACCAGTACCCGGAGGACCAACTAATAACGCTCCTTTAGGGATTTTTGCTCCTAGCTCTGTATATTTTTTAGGGTTTTTAAGGAAATCTACAATCTCCATAATTTCTTCTTTGGCACCATCGTTACCGGCTACATCATTAAAAGTTGTAGTAATATTAGAATCTTTATCAACCATTACGGCGCGTGATTTCCCAATATTAAAAATTTGACCTGCACCACCAGAACCGCCACCCATACGGCGCATCATAATAATCCATAAGGCAACCATAATAATAATTGGCATTAACCAACCCATATGATCTGTCCAATCAGTTCTATCTTCTCGAGAGGGAGATACTCTTAAAGCCTGAGGCACATTACTAGCAATTTGTACATTACGAACTTGTTCTAAAAAATCTTTTTTATCCGCTACAGATACTTTAAAGTGAGGGCCACGAGCTGATTTTAAATCAGGAAAAATAGGCGTTACTTTATTTGTTTTCTTATCTATAATCGTATAGCGAGGCAATTTTAAACTGTCTGTACGTATGGTAATTTCAGCAAACTTATCATTAACAATTACAATGGTTTCCACATCACCTTTAGCCAACATCTCTTGCTCAAATTTTGTTTGATCTACTTCAAAAATTCGATTTTCGAATTCTTGTCCAAAAAACACAAAGCTTAATAAGGCTACAATTACTAACCCATAAATCCAGTAAAAGCTATTGCCATTACCTAAACCACCAGGACCTCCATTTGGAGACTTGGGATTTTTACTAAAACGTTCCTTCATTTTTTCGAACTGCTTTTTGCGTTCGTCCTCATTTGATGGAGGCGTTGCGTTATCGTTTTTATTTTCGGTGTTACTCATTTATTTTATTTATTTATCTGTTTGACAATTAGCCAATGGAATATTATAATTTTAACAATTGACTCATAGTCAAAATATTTTATTGTCAAATTTAGTCGGCAATATGAGTAATTTCTCCATCTGCCCATAAAGCTTCGATGTTATAAAACTCACGAGTTTCTCGCATAAATACGTGTGCTACAATATTTACATAATCAATTAAAATCCACTCAGCATTTTGATGACCTTCAGAATGAAACGGTTTTTCCCCTGTTTGTTTAACTACAGTTTCTTCCATCGTATCTGCAATGGCATTTACGTGAGTTGTACTATCAGCATCGCAAATCACAAAATAATCACACACACGACTTTCTAAGCCAATTAAATTAATGATGGTAATGTTTTTCGCTTTCTTTTCTTTCATTCCATCAACGATAGAATCGAGTAAAGAAGTTGTTTGCTCTTTAGTACTATTTTTTTTAGGACGTTTTGCGGTGCTTGTTATCTTTTTTTTGTTTTCGGTATTAGCAATACGATTCGCTTCCTTTTGTTGTTCTTCTTTTTCGGTTAATGGTTTTTTTACCACTTTTTTAGCAGCCGCTTTTTTTGGTGCTGCTTTTTTAGCAGATGATTTTTTAGCAGATGCCTTTTTTGGAGCCGCTTTTTTTGTTGCTGTTTTTTTTGCTGGTAGTTTTGCCATTTTTATTTTATTGCGATTTCTGTAACCTTTTTTACTTTTGTTTTATTAAACATCAAATTTAACCTTTTTGGCCTAATGGAAACATTGTTTATTGGTAAGAATCAATTTTTTTTATCTGACGTAGATAGCACCAATAGCTATGCCATTAACTTGTTAAGGAATGTTAA
>JAYSTR010000208.1:0-2843 GCA_043719555.1 Bacteroidota bacterium
TTATAATGTAGCAAACGCATCTTTGCCAAGTGATACCATCTTTGCTGTTAAAGCAGAGAATGCCAACGTATTATGGATAGGTAATAATCGTTCTCAACTGGTGAAATTTAATATTGATAATAGCTTTTCAATAGTTAGTTACTCTGTAATGACCTCTCCTATTTTAATAGGACGTGTATTTGAAATAGGGATAGATGCAATTGGAAATAAATGGTTGAAAGCCTCAGGAATTTTAATTTATGATAACCTGATTTTTTCTAAAATGAGTGATAAGTATAATGTAGTTGGAGATCCATACCTTAATTATATTATAAATTTCTGCAAAGGTCCAAATAATGGAATGGCTTTTAAATATACTGTCAATGGTAGACTTATGATTACAGAAATTATTGCAGAAGATAATATCAAGTATTATACACCATCGCTTACAGGGTTTTTATCTCTTGGGGATAGATTATATAACTATAATAATGAATTATATATTACAAGTTCTCAATTAACGAATCAAACAGTTAAGTTTTATAAATTTAATCAACAAAACTATCAGTTACCATTTGGATTAGTTACAAGCGATAACTTTAAATATTTAGATATTAACCAAGTAAAAGCAGCTGTGATGAATAGAAGTGATATGCATTGGGATATAGGTGGAGCTCAATTTGCATCTTACGAGGTTCCTAAAGGAAAGGGTATTAATAGTACCTTTGCGGGAGCCTTATGGATTGGCGGTTATGATGCTAGTAACCAGTTGCATGTGGGCGCTCAAACTTACAGACAAAATGGCTTTGATTTTTGGCCTGGACCTTTAGATACGACTAGTGCTGGTATTGATACTACAGCAGCTCGTAACTACGATAAAATATGGAAAGTAAGTTATACGGATATTAATACGTTTATTAGCAATTTTAATAATGGGAATGTGCAAAATAGTACTTATACTATTCCTGAAAACATTGCTACCTGGCCAGCTCATGGTTCTGGATTAAAAAGCAAAAACCTAGCACCTTTTGTAGATTATAATAATGATGGAATTTATAACCCCATGCTAGGTGATTATCCTAAAATAAAAGGTGACCAAGCCTTGTATTTTATTTATAATGATAATTTAGCTGCACATCAAGAAACTCAAGCTTTACCATTAGGTATAGAAGTACAAGCTATGGCTTATGCTTATGGTTGCCAATCAACTTTGAGCGGAAAAAACGAATTAAATTACACCACGTTTTATGATTATAAAATTATTAACCGTTCGGCTAATGCTTATCACGATGTATATACTACGATGTGGACAGATACTGATTTAGGTTGTTATATAGATGATTATATAGGATGTAATGTAGCTGATAATTATGGATACGTTTATAATGCAGATAATACAGATGAAGATTGCGCTGGAACAAAGGGATATGGTGATTACCCACCGGCGATGGCGTATGCAATTATGAAAGGACCTTTAGCTCCATTAAACGATGGAATTGATAATAATAACGATGGCATTATTGATGAACCAAATGAAGATTGTAAACTAACTAATTTTAATTATTTCAATAATAATGTGGGTAATGCACCGCCAAAATCATTAAATCCAGCTAATGGAATGGATTTTTATAATTATATGACGAGTCATTGGTTAGATAGTACCAATGTTACTTGTGGAGGAACTGGTTATAGCGGAACTATACCCACCAAATGGGTTTTTCCAGGTGATCCTAATACAGCAACCTCAACAGACCCCACAAATACTTGTGGTAATTGGACAGAAGGCTCGGCAGGTAATGTGCCAACTGATAGAAGATTGCTGGTTAGTTCTGGTCCTTTTAATTTTGCGCCAGGGCAAATGCAAGAAGTAGAGTACGCATTAGTTACCTCGTTTGATAGCTCTCAAGCTAATAATAATATATTGTCACTTGCTAAATTAAAATCAGATGTACAAAAAGTACGTGCGTTTTATAACCAAGTTAATAAACCAACCTGTTTGCAAAATATTACGGTTGGTATTAATGAATTAGTCAAACAAACTGATTTTAATTTGTATCCAAATCCAACAATAGGAATTTTAACGATTGAAAATAAAATTGCCATTGAAAAAGTATCGTATGAGCTAATTGATGTGATGGGAAATGTTGTTTTAAAAAGTACTTCATCACAACAAAAATTTACCATTGATATGAGTGGATTAAGTTCAGGAGTTTATTTTGTTAAGCTTACGATTAATAACTCGAGTGTAGTTAAAAAAGTGGTTAAGCAGTAATTTTTCCTTTTAAAATATAAACTAATACTTATGATTATGAAAACACTACTATTAATTTTTGCAAGCCTTTTGGTAATAAGCGCAAAAGCACAAAACGGATTTACTACTTATACTGCTAATTTAGTTGATATGAATTTTGGTAATAAACAAACATCAATAGTAGTAGATAATGCGAATAATGTTTGGATGGGATATAATGGAACATTGACAAATGCTGGGCGATTAGTTAAATATAACACGACTACACAAGTTTATACGGTTTATTCAACAACTTCTACTCCAAGCATTTCAAATAGTCATATTACTTCTTTAGCTAAAGATGCAATAGGTAATATTTGGATTGGAACGGATGCAGGTTTAATAAAATATGACGGTGTAAATTTTACTACGATTGGTTTGGGCACAACTGCCATCAATTGTATTGAAGCAATCGGTAATCAAATTTATGTAGGCACAAATATTGGCTTATACAGATATGATGGCGCTACTTTTATAAATTATAATGTAGCAAACGCATCTTTGCCAAGTGATACCATCTTTGCTGTTAAAGCAGAGAATGCCAACGTATTATGGATAGGTAATAATCGTTCTC
>JAYSTR010000209.1:0-7032 GCA_043719555.1 Bacteroidota bacterium
CTCAAATTGCCTAACTTTGTAGTAGAAATTATTCTTTTTTGAATTACTAAAATTTATAAAAATGAAAACTATTTTAATACCCACAGATTTTTCGGAAACAACAGAAAATGCAGTTAACTATGGATTAGATATGGCAAATCATCATAAGGCAAATGTGGTGTTAATGCATATAAATCAAATTCCTGCAAGTACTTCCGAATTTGGCATTTCTGCCTATAATGTAATTGATGTTAAAGAAAATAGTTTAGAGTTATTAAATGCTTTAAAAGATAAAATTACTCAAACACATCCATCAATTAAAGCCATTTGTTGCTGCACTGAAATTGGAAGCCCCGAAGATTTAATTTTAAATTATGCCAAGGAGAATGCAGTTGATATTGTGGTGATGGGTAATAGTGGTTATGGTAGTCACTTTGCTAAAAATTTATTTGGTAGTACTTCTGTTTCGGTTTCTAAAAATATAAGCATTCCTGTAATTATAGTTCCGCCAAATATATATTTTACTCCAGTTAAAAAAATTGCATATGGTTGCGATTATGAAACTGAAATAGCTAATAGCAGATCATTAGAATATGTTCAAAACATTTGTACAGATTTAGATAGTAACTTAAATATAGTGCATATTATGCCTGAAGATGGCCTACTTTCTGAGCAAGAAGCAGAGATGGATTATTTTGTGGAAGATAATATGCAAGCAGTAATGCATAAAACTTATATTATTAAAAATAATAATGTAAGCGATGGATTAATAGAATTTATTACTGAACACAATATTGATTTAATAATCGTTGAACCTAAAAAGCACTCATTGTTTCATACACTGTTTCATAAAAGTGTAATTAATGAATTGGCCTTTTTTAGTCCCATTCCTGTTATGGCTATTCACGGGTAATTTTTTATACTGGGTTTAGAATTTTACAGTGTAATTGCTTTTATTGTAGTTTATATCTTATTTAATAAATGAGATGTTTTATTTTTTGTAAAATATAGTTTTGCTTGTGTAACAAAAGTAACAGTAAATGTGTTTTATATTACCGACCTTTGATTTGTATTAAATCTAATTATTAATCAATTAAATATATATTGTTATGAAAAAAAACATGGGTTCTATGGATAAGATTATCAGAATACTGGTAGCTATCGTTATTGCAGGTTTTTATTTTGCTGGGATTATAAATGGAACAGTTGCTATTGTTCTGTTAGTATTAGCTGGAATTTTTATACTAACAAGTTTTATAAGTTTTTGTCCATTGTATTTACCCTTTGGAATATCAACAATAAAAAAAGATTCTAAATAAAATTACACTCAATAATATGAAAACGGAAGAAATCATTATTGCAAATTTAAAATGTGGTGGCTGTGCTACAACCATTAAAACAGAGTTATTAAAAATAGCTGGCGTAAATGAGGTTGAAGTGATTAATGATAAGGATATGGTAAAAGTATCATATGAAAATATTGAAAGAACATTAATTACACAAAAACTACATAGTCTTGGTTATCCAGAAGCAACCGAGGAGAACGGGTTATTATTGCAATTAAAAAGCTATACAAGTTGTATGATTGGTAAAATTAATAATCTTAAAAATTAATAAAGGTTTATTAGTAGTATAATCCGTTTAAAATTGTAAAAGATATGTTGATATTAAATATGTTATATTCGATGTTATTTAATAAATGCTCAAGATGCCACAAAGGCGATGTGTTTGTTTCAAATAACCCATATAATTTACCTAAAATTTTTAATATGCATAAATCTTGCAGTCATTGTAATTTAGTATATGAAAAAGAACCAAGTTTTTTTTATGGAGCGTTGTATGTATCCTATGGGATTTCATCAGGTTGGTTTATTATTTGGTATGCCTTAGAGTACACTGTATTATATTGGGAAACAATAACTTTTGCAATATTTGTAATGAGTTTTATTGTATTGGTAGCTCCATTAACATTACGATGGTCGCGCTTAATATGGCTTAACTTTTTTTATACTTATAAAAAAGAATTTAAAAATTTAAAACAACAACAATTATGATTAATAAATTAAAAACAATATTAGGCTTTGGTCCAAATGTAAATTATAGCGAATTAATTAAAAATGGCGCTACTATTGTGGATGTACGATCAAAAGGCGAATACCAAGGTGGACACGTTAAAGGTTCGGTAAATATTCCACTTGATGTGTTAGCTAATAATTTATCTAAAATTAAAAAAGATAAACCTGTTATCACTTGTTGCGCTTCAGGAATGAGAAGCGCATCAGCTAAAGGGATTTTAAAATCGCATGGTTTTACAGAAGTTTATAATGGTGGTGGATGGGTAAGTTTGAATAGTAAATTAAAATAATTTATATGAAAGAACGTATGCTTACAGGTTGGACATTGCAACGAATAATATTTGTATCACTTGGTTTAATAATGCTAGTGCAAGGTTTTATGGAAAACCAGTGGCTAGGAATGATTATAGGTGGTTATTTTTTTGCGATGGGATTATTTGCTTTTGGTTGTGCTACAAGAGGTTGTTTTAGTGGGAACTGTTATACAGACTCAAATACTAATAACAATAAAGTAACGTATGTAGAATTTGAAGAAGTAAAAACAAAATAAGATGGCAACATTTAACGAACATATAAACTCCGATAAGCCTTTACTGGTAGACTTTTTTGCAGAGTGGTGCGGACCATGTAAAACCATGAAACCAATTTTAGAAGAACTGAAACAAAAAATTGGTGATAAGGCAACAATTATTAAAATTGATATAGATAAAAATCCAAATGCGGCAAATGCTTATAATATCAGAAGTGTGCCCACATTAATGTTGTTTAAAAAAGGCGATATTAAATGGAAGCAAGCGGGAGTAGTATCTGCAAATCAATTAGAACAAATTATTAATTCAAACATTTAATTAATTAGTTATGGCAACCGAACATTTTTATGATGTAAGTATTACTTGGGATATCGATAGAAAAGGGACAATGAGTTCTAAAGTATTACCAACTACTATAGAGGTCGCTACACCTCCTGAATTTTCTAAAGGGATGGCTGGGATTTGGTCGCCCGAACATTATTTGGTTGCAGCAGTTAATAGTTGCTTAATGACTACTTTTTTAGCAATTGCAGAAAATTCTAAATTGGAATTTTCTACTTTTAAATCGGATGCAATTGGCAAGTTAGAAATTGTTGAAGGTAAATACATGATAAGCGAAGTTACGCTTATGCCATCTATCACTATAAAAAGTGAGCTTGATAAAGAAAGAGCTGAGCGCGTTTTAAATAAATCGGAATCAGCTTGTTTAATTTCTAATTCTATCAAATCAAAAATTATATTTAAGCCCGAAATTATTATTTCATAGATAGTAGTTTAATGTCAGCTTAAAATTTCGGTAATGATAATAATCATTTTTAAAAATTGATTATTATCATAGTAATACACGTATGATTAAAATAATTTTATTAAAAATTTTTAATCATGAACAACGAACATTCCGATACACATTTTCAATCTAGGATTGATAATGGTGAGCACATTGAGGCTAAAGATTATATGCCCGAAGGCTACCGTAAACACTTAATTAGACAAATGTCGCAGCATGCACATTCCGAAGTAATTGGTATGCAGCCCGAAGGTAATTGGATTACACGCGCACCAAGTTTAAGAGCGAAACAAATTTTGTTAGCGAAAATTCAAGATGAAGGTGGACATGGTTTGTATTTATATAGTGCAGCCGAAACATTAGGTGTTTCGAGATCTGAATTAATTAATAACCTGCAATCAGGAAAAGCAAAGTATTCAAGTATTTTTAATTATCCAGCATTAAATTGGGCCGATATTGGCGCCATTGGTTGGTTAGTAGATGGCGCTGCTATAGTTAATCAAGTGTCATTACAACGTACATCTTATGGACCCTACAGTAGAGCCATGGTGAGAATTTGTAAAGAAGAAAGTTTCCATCAACGCCAAGGTTATGAAATTATGACGACGATGATGCGTGGAACTAAAGAACAACAAGCAATGGCACAAGATGCTATGAACAGATGGTGGTGGCCTTCATTAATGATGTTTGGTCCTCATGATTCAGATTCACCTCGTACGACTGATGCCGTTAAATGGAAAATTAAACGTGAAACAAATGATGAGTTACGCCAAAAATTTATCGACAAAACAATTCCTCAAGCTGAATTAATAGGTTTAACTATTCCTGATAAAAATTTCACATTGGATGAAAAAACAGGACACTATAAAATTAGTGAAATTAATTGGGATGAGTTTCATAGAGTGGTTGCAGGTCACGGACCATGTAATAAACAACGCTTAGATCATCACATTAAGTTTCATGAAGAAGGTGCTTGGGTAAGAGAGGCTGCAGAAGCTTATAAAGTGAAGAATGCAAAAAAAGAATTAGAAATCGCTTAAAAATTTTATACAATGGCAACAGATACACAATTAGATTTATGGGAGGTATTTATTCAAAGTAAATCAGGGCTTCCTTATATTCATGCAGGTAGCATACATGCATCAGATAAAAAAATGGCAATTCAAAATGCTCGTGATATTTATACACGCAGAGGCGAAGGAACTAGTATTTGGGTAATGCCTTCGCAATATATAGTGGCATCAAATCCAGATGATAACGATATGTTATTTGATCCATCGAACGATAAAGTATATCGTCATCCAACTTTTTATGTAATGCCAGAAGGCGCTAAAAATATTTAATAAATTTTATCATGACAACAAAAGAAGCAACCTATAATTATGCAATTCGTTTAGGAGATAATGCATTAATACTTGGGCATCGTTTATCTGAATTATGTAGTAAAGGACCCATTTTAGAAGAAGATTTAGCTTTAACTAATGTGGCGTTAGATATGATTGGCAGAGCACAAGCATTATTAAAATATGCAGCAGATCTTGAAAATAAAGGTCACACTGAAGATGATATCGCTTACCGTCGATCTGAAAACAACTATCATAATCATTTATTAATTGAACAACCGAATGGAGATTTTGCTCATACAATAGCTCGTCAGTTATTTGTTTCTGTTTATGAATATTTATTTTATTCAGAACTAACAAAAAGCAAAGATGAAACCTTAGCTGCAATTGCATCTAAAACAATTAAAGAGATAAAATATCACATGCAACATGCAATTGATTGGACTATGCGTTTGGGTGATGGTACAAAAGAAAGTCATTATCGTATGCAAAAAGCTGTGAATGATTTATGGATGTTCACAGGCGAGTTATTTGAGATGGATCACTTAGATACATATTTAGTTCATCAGCATATAGCAGTTGATTTAATCCCAGTTAAGGCACATTGGCAAACTGAAGTTAAAGATGTTTTAGAAAAAGCAACATTAACATTGCCAGAAGATTCATATATGCAAACAGGAAGTAAAAAAGGAGTGCATACCGAAAATTTAGGACATATTTTATCTGAGATGCAATATTTACAAAGATCTTATCCAGACGCAAAATGGTAACAACTGATTTGAATACTCAAGTGGTTTATAATTTAATTGCAGGAATTCCTGATCCAGAAATTCCTGTAATTACCATTCAGGATTTGGGAATATTAAGAGATGTGAAGTTAGAGGGTGATACTTATATTGTAACGATAACACCTACTTATACAGCTTGCCCTGCAATGGGATTAATAGAAGATCAAATAAAAGAAATATTATTGACTAATAATATTTCTAAAGTAAAAGTAGCGTTAACTTATACGCCAGCATGGACGACAGATTGGTTATCTCAAGAATCAAAGTTTAAATTGAGAAAATATGGCATTGCACCTCCCAATCATTCATCTTGCTCAAAATTATTTACAACCGCCGAAGTAGTTATTTGCCCTCAATGTAACTCAAAACATACAACTTTAGTGAGTCGTTTTGGTTCAACAGCATGTAAAGCGTTATATAAATGTGATGACTGCAAAGAAATATTCGATATGTTTAAATGTCATTAAAATAAGTATAATCATATTTATAAATGATTATAATCAATAATAAAATATCTGTTACTTGTAATTTTGTTTTATAAATTAAATATAAAACATATAGCTATGGACAAACACAATTTAGTACTCGAATTTCCAGAATTTAAAGAGAAAATTCATCTTTTAAAAACAACTGATAGTCATTTTAAGAAATTTTTTGATGAGTATCATGACTTAGATAAAGAAATTCATTCTATTGAAACTGGTGCAACAGCCACAACAGATGAGCACTTAAATGAACTCAGAAAAAAGAGAGTTCTTTTAAAAGATTCTCTTTATACAATTTTAAATAGTAATTAAAATTGTTTTTTAAGAGGTTGCTTCACAAAGCAACCTCTTTTTTTTGATAATTATCATTTACGTCAACTGATAATTATCATTGGATATATTCTTATTCATCAGGTACTTTGAATAAAAATTTATAACATGTCAATCTATCAAAAACAAGGACAAGTTCCACATAAACGTCACATTGTGTTTCGTAAACCTAATGGCGAATTATATCATGAAGAGTTATTTGGGACAGAAGGATTTTCAAGTACATCATCATTAGCATACCACCTATATCCACCAACCATGGTGAAGGAAATAGGTAAAGCGCATTACGCAAGACCTGAAGTTGCTATGGAAGACAATTTAAAGTGTTTAAGCTTTATGGGGTATGATGTTAAACCCGAAGATGATTATCTGGAAAGTAGAAAAGTTTTTTTGTTAAATGATGATATACAAATTGGAATGGCATGCCCGTCAAAATCAATGGAGAATTATTTTTTCAAAAATTCTGATGCCGATGAAATGCTATTTATTCATAAAGGAAGTGGTCGTTGTAAAACGATGTATGGTACTGTAGATTTTGAATATGGTGATTATGTGATTATACCAAGAGGCACAACTTATAAATTAGAGTTTGATACTAATGAAAATAAAATTTTATTCATAGAGTGGGGGGATGTGCGAAACGCAGCTCGCCAATTCCATCGACGCCATCGTGCGACGCGATATGGCGTTGGCGGAGCAAACGGTATCGCTGGAT
>JAYSTR010000210.1:0-18391 GCA_043719555.1 Bacteroidota bacterium
ACTTGGTCTAAAGCCCGGGAGAGTATGTCGATGCCAATTTTAGAAAAACCCTCATTATGTAAATAGTGAGGGTTTTTTCGTTTATAACAAATCCATAGCTATTAATAGAGACTATTAATAGTGGGTAAAACAACTCTTATATTAATACCTATAGCATAGGTGTTGTCAGTTCGAGCCTTCCCGATAGCTATCGGAACGAGCACTAGTTTCATATTTAAGATTGCTCTGTTCACAATCTCAATTACAGAAAACAAAAATGCCTAACGGTTTCCCGCTAGGCATTTTTAAGAGAGTGTTATTTAAGTGCTACGACTTTTTTACATCAACGCTACTTACTTTGCTGTATAAGCCTACTGGTGTATCGGCTATTACATAAATAGCCTTTTAGTGCCACTCTGCAAATGCCGTGTTGACTGGTAATGCAGCTACATCTAAGTATTCGTTACGCATTAAGCGGCCAATCATGATGTAGCCAGAGCCATCGCTTCTATCTACATATAAATCTATTGCATCGCTTACGCCTTTGGTACATTTGATGTGCGGCCTACCGGCATCTAAAGCTACTTTTAAATCAGGTTGCAGGTTACCAATTCACCAAAGTTTTTTTGCCTTATGCGTTTTGTGTATTCAGCAATTTATTTATTAAACTTTAAATAATTATGAAAGCGTAAATGAGTTAGAGTTTATGATGGTTTTTTAATAAAAGCACGAAAAAATACTCTTACTGCTTTTTAGGCTAAAAAAAAGGCGCAGATACTAATTGTTAAACGGCGTAGCTGCTGTTTTTAGTTACTGACTACAAATGATTTTGTAAAGTAGTGTGCGTTATTGCTGCTAATTATGAGACTATATAATCCAGAATTTAGCATTCTTGTGTTTATAGAGTATGTTTCTTGATTATTAGCATCAAGTGAAATTTCTACATCTATTTTCTCGCCCAATATATTAAACACGCTTAAGCTTTTAATTTGGTCGATGCCAGTAAGTTTTACAAATGCAAAATCTTTAGATGGATTTGGATAAATAAAAACCGTCAATTCGTTTTTATTTTCTACCAAATCAGTAGTTATTGCACAAGGATTTAAAAATTCGGTTGTAGTTGTTGGTCTATTTGCGATTAAATTAATAGTATTGTTGGCGGTTTGGTTATTTTTCGCGTAGGCTTCTAAATAGGACACTAAATAATGGCGAACGGTTGCCGTTGCATTAACTCTTCCAATTGGTCCAACAGGCTGACCACTGTTTACATAGTCGCCAAAGGCACCGTGGTCGGCCCCTGTTATGTTTACAAAAGTGCGGCATTGTGCGGCATTAAATTTATTGTATCCTGTTTTGGCATCAGCAAGGGCTGTGGTTGCATCAGCACTTCCTGCTAAATCTAATACATAACCTCCGTAAGTTGACACATTTTGACTAACGAGGAAATTATTGCTTGGGTAGGATGCAAAATACACAATACCGGCTATTTCGGTAGGTGAACCATTATCTGCTACTAAAGCTGAGGCATTAACACCACCGTTTGAATGCCCACCAATAAAAACTTTAGTTGCATTGGAATAGGTATTTAACCAATGGTTTTGGTCGGCAGTCATTGTTTTATACCATGCATATACTTTTTTAAAATCAGCACCATTAGGTAATCCAGCAGCGGTAGCATCAATAACTATTACCACATAACCGTAAGTAACTAAATGTTTCATATACAAATCATAACTATGTACATTTATAGCACTTGATCCAAATCCATTAGCACCTGGTTGAAATATTAATGTAGGATATTTTTGACCAACAGGCGGTACATTAGGCCTGTACATAACAACTTTTTTTGAATTAGGTACATTTGCAGAATCACTGATAACACCATATGGTCCGTTAGGCGAGTAGGGTGATACTGTTGGTGTGATTTGAGCAATAATTGCAGTTACTAAACACATGCTTGTAATAAAAAGTATTGTGATTTTTTTCATAATTTATTTTAATTTATTGTAAAGTATTATCACAACTTAAAAGGGCTATTAGCTCTAATTAATATGTGTATGAATAGGTACTTACAATATTATGTTTTAGTTATGATGAATTAAATGACAATATTTTTTTAAAATCAGATTTTCGCTTTCGTTCTTAGTGCGTGTCTTATCATTTTTTTTGAGAACATATTTATAATAACATGAATGGCATTTAAGTTTTTGATGAAATACATATTATCAAATTACCGACAGATCGATTAAATGAAAATAGCTTCCTTTTCATGTATATATAACAATACTTTGTTTACTGACGAATAACCTAAATCTAATAAGGCCTGTTGGTAGGCTTGCATTTGGTTGTAATGTTTTTCGATTTGCTTTTTGCCTGTTTTATAATCAATAACCGTAGCTGTGTTATTAATTATAACAACTCTATCAGGGCGAAGTATTTCCCCTTCTTGAGTTAAAATTTCTAATTCATTTTTTACAATCACATCTTCACTGAAATAGGGCGAAATAGTTGGTAGATTTAATAGCTCCGTAATATCTACTGTCATTTTCGCAGCTTCTATTTCGGTTATATCTCCTTTTAGGTAGGTAGTATGTATTACTTCGGGAATATTTTTTTTAGAGTGTACTTGCGATAAAATATAATGCATTAGAATGCCATATTCACGAGCTAATTCAACATCCTCATTGTAATTGTATTGCGAAGCGCCTTTAATTTTAACAGCACTTTGGGTTAAGTTAAATTTTAAATCAGGACTACTAATTTGTTGTAAGGACGTTTTTTGATGAGTGATTAATTCCTTAGATGTAAATTTCCCAAAAGTTAATTTATTATCTGCCTCAATATAATGCCCCTGCGTTTTTGCAAATTCAACTAACCAAGTATGTATATCTTTTTCGCTAACAATTTTAGGTTTAGGTGATATAATATGTAAGCGGTTAACAGCTCTTGTAAAATCAACATACAATACATTAATATTATCTAAGGCCTGTTGTTGTTTTTCTTTTTCTATTAGGGGTTTATACTCGGTTTCTTCGGCCGCTTTTGTTGCCGCTATTAAGGCTACAGGTAAATCAATAGAGGGTTCGGTTACATTTACCCAAAGTGATTGCTGTCGTTCTATTTTTCCACCAATATAGGGAGTAATCACTATTGGGAATTCTAAACCTTTGGAGGCATGAATCGTCATAATGTTTACAGCATTTATGCCTTCGGGAATAATAACCGAAGCTTTGGCATTTTTCTTTTCCCACCAATCTAAAAATAAATTAATGTTGGAGGTATTGTTTTGTAAAAAAGTTAATACTTCATCTAAGAAAAAACGAATGTATTGTGGATTGAGTTTATTTAAATGTAAGCTATCAGAAATCAACACACAGGTTTCGAATATATTGGAAGACGTTACTTTTACTTCATCGCAAATAATGCCACATTTTTGAAGGATAGAAAATATATTCTTCGATTTTTTTTGGTTTAAATCGCGGTAGTATTCTATGTGTTTTTCTTCTGTACAATAATTTAATTGATAGAGATAATTTATAACAACTGAGGCAGACACTAAATCGTTATGATTAGCTAAGTACTTTAAAAAGGCTAATAAAATTGTAATTTCATTGGCGTTAGCCAATAGTAAAGATTCTGCAGATACAACTGGTATATTTTGTGAAATTAAAAAATTAGCAACGGTGCTTCCGTTAGTGTTTGCTCTTACAATCACACAAATATCCTGATAGGTGTAGCCATCTTGTAAAGCTTGCTGAATGTATTGCAACGTTAACCTTAAATTACATTCATCTTTATCGTTAGCTACAACTTCAGCAAAATCAATACTCACATAACCTGTGTCTTTTTTATTATCTTGCTGTTCTTGGTTTTTATAAATAGATTTTAATTCCTCTCCTAAATATTTCGCAGGTAAATAATCAAATAATAAATTGTTGAATTTCACTATGACTGAGTCGCTCCTAAAATTTGTGTTTAAAATGCGGTCATCATAGTTGCGAATTAAAGATTCTTCTCGTTCTTGTAATACATCACTTTTATTAGCAATATGTATGTTGGGTAAATTCACAAATTGTTCAACATCTGCATTACGCCATCGATAGATAGATTGCTTGCCATCACCAACTATTAAATTTAAATTGCCATTGCCTAAAGAGTTATCTATTAAAGGCAACATGTTTTGCCATTGCATCGATGATGTATCCTGAAATTCATCTAATAAAAAATGCTTGTAGCGATCGCCTAAACGCTCAAAAATAAAAGGTGTTGGCTCATTACTTACAACATTTGAAATACGTTGATTAAACTCCGAGATAAATAAAATATTTTCTTCGGTTTTATACTCAGCAGTTAGTTTGGCTAATTCATTAACTAAACCAATGGCATAAATGTTTTTACGAATCAATAAATATAAATTGTATTGGGTTTCTTCATCATTTAATTTTTGTATAACGGCATCAACAACAGTAAGTAATTGAGGTTTTATCGTTTCTATTTGAGCTTTTTCGCTTTCAGAAACTTTCGCACTAAACCATTTATCTTCTTCTAAAGTGGCATTAACATAAGAGTTAAATAATTCTGTTTTAGATATGGTTTCGCCTTTTACTAATTTATTAAAGAAGTTATATATGCCTTTATTACCTTGGTAAAAACAGGTTTCATTGAGGTTTTCTTTAACAAATAACTGAGTTGCTATCTCTCCATGAGTCTTTAAAAATTGCTTATAATTTTTAATGTTTGATAAAAGCTCTTCTTTAATTTTTTCGAAATCAGAAATGCTATAGCTACCAAGTTGCGCTACCATTTCGTTAGCACCTTCTTTATTTATTTCTGTAATAAAATCGAGTAATGATTTTTCGGGATTCCAATCTTTATTATCATCTATGTTTGATAAAGAATACTGTAATAAATATTCGGTTAGTAATTTATCTTTCCCAATATTATTTATAAGAAGAGAAATTACTTTATTGAATACTGTGTAAACATCAGTTTCTATCTGAAAATTAAGTGGTAGTTTTAAATCTAAAGCAAATGTTCTGATGATGCGATGCGTAAAGCTATCAATGGTTCCAATTGAAAAATCAGAATAATTATGTAACACTTCTGTTAATACTAACTCTGCTCGTTCTTTTAAATCATCCGAACTAATTAGTAATTCATCGGCAACTAAGTTGGTTAAAAAATCGTTTTGCGAATTGCTAATTTCCTTTAATGCTTTAATAATACGCGCTTTCATTTCCGAAGCGGCTTTATTTGTAAACGTTATAGCGAGTATATATTTGTAAGCTTTTTTTAAATTGTTTTTATCTACTAATGCTAGCTTTAAATATTCCTTCACCAACGTAAATGTTTTTCCGCTACCAGCCGAAGATTTATAAACGATGAAGTTTTTTTGATGTAGCATTTGTTTAAATATACTAGTAATTATAGTATTTTAACATCGCATTTAAAAACTATTGTAACTAAAAATGCACCTTTGTGTTATACATTAAAACTATGAATTATAAATTATATATTTTATCAAGCTTATTAATTATATCATTAATGAGCTGTCGCGATTTAAAAGAATTAAGCGTTAGTAATGTAGAGGATTTTCATTTAAATAAAATGAGCGCATCAGGCATGGAAGCCGATATTAAACTAAAAGTGAAAAATCCTAATACTGTGGGTTTTACAATTTATCCATCAGAATTTGATATTACCTATAGTGGCGTAAGATTAGGAAAAGCAAAGTTGGATAAACGGGTTAAAATAGAAAAAAACAGCGAACGAGTTTATACATTTAAATTAAATTCAGATTTTTCGGAGCTAAATCCTATGGACGCCCTGAAACTTTTAACCGGTAAGAGTGCTAATACCATTGAAGTTAACGGTGATTTAAAAGCTGGGAAACTCTTACTCCGCAAAAAATTTCCGATTAATTACCGCGAAAAAGTTAATATTTTTAATTAATTGTAACTTTAAGTTCAAAAATTGTGTATAACTTAGTGTTAAAACTAAATTAAATGCAAGAATCTGAACTGATAATTGCCTGTGTTAAAAATGATAAGGTTGCTAAAAAGCAGCTCTTTGATATGTTTTACGGCAAGTTTGCTTTTATTGCCTTGAGGTATTGTAAAAATAATTCTCAGGCTGATGTGCTTTCTCAACAAGCTTTTTCAGATGTTTTCCATCGCTTAAATGAGTTTAAACATCAAACCAGTTCTTTAGAAGATTTTTGCCGAACGGTTTTTATAAGTTCTTTAGTAAAACAAGTTAAATCCATTAGAAACGAGTATTATGTAGCGAGCACTGTTAGAGCGGTTGAGCGTACCGACAAATCGTACGATTTATTTTTAGATCGTGGATACATAGATTTTAGAACGATTGATAAAGATGTTATTTTAAAATCAATACAAGAGTTAGTTCCATCGCAACGTTTGGTTTTTAATATGCAGATTATAGATAATTTTGATTTAGCTAAAACCTCGGAGTTACTTGATACAAACGAACAAACAATTAAATCTAATTTAGAAAAAGCACGATTTAATTTGCAAAAAGGTATAGAGAAAAATTTAAAACACAGTAATAATGAGCAGCCAGTTTAATTACGACTTAGATGAGCGTCAGATAAAATTGATTTTACTAGATGTAGAATTAGATGGCAACGAAGCTGCTTGGCAACGTTTTGAATCTTTTTCTAAATCAGAAGTTAATCGACCGTTAGCAGGAATTTCTTTACCAAAAATTGATGTCAGTGTTAGTCGTTCGTTTATCATCCCTATTATTTTTGTGTCGTTGATAGGTGGCTTATCTACCTTGTTATTTAGTTTTGTTGATTTTAAAAAGAGCGAAATCGTTAAAGTTGAAAAACCATTGATTCCTAATGCTAAAAATGTGTTGCCTATTGCTAAAATAAATACTGTCGCTAAAGTTCAAGTAAAAAATACGATTGTTGTTCCAAAACCTGTTACTAATATAAATCCCATTGTTACAAATGAAACGAAAAGTAGTGAAACCAGATCCACAATTGCCGATGTTAAAATACATACAACGCCTGTTGCAGAAAATAAACCAACGGTAAATCCAGTAGAAGTAAAAACTAATACTACCATTGCTGCAAAAACAACTAGTGTAACTGTGTTAAAACACAAAAAGAAAAAACGCATTACCTATGAAGAGTTGCCAATAATTTCGTCTCAAACTATTGAAACTTCAACGCCAGAGCCAGAAATCAATATCGACCCTAAATAATTTAGGAATTTAACATCTCAGCAACACGTTTATCAATAATAAACGTAAAATCATTATCCGAAACAGTTTTGTAATTTACCCAACGCATAGATTGTGCGCCTTCTTTTACTTTTTCAAAATCAAATGGTTTAGCAGATATTTTAAAGTTTAAATCACCTTTGGCTTTTACTGTATAATAAATACTTATAACTTGATTTTTGCTACTAAAGGCAGAATTTACAAAAAAATCGGTGGTATAAAAGTGAGATAAAACTTCAATTTCTAAATCTAATTCTTCTTTAAATTCACGAATTAAGCACTCTATGGTTCCTTCGCCATATTCTAACCCACCTCCAGGTAATTTCGTGATATTGTGTCCTTTAATGTATTCGTCAGACACCAATAATTGATCGTTTTCAATCAAAATACCATATACGCGAACATTAAAACCACCCATACTGTAAATATAAGATTTTAAAATTTTATAATGCAAAATAGAACGCAGATGACTCAGAAATAATATGATTTTGATGATTTTAAAAATTCAACATAGAAGTATTCTATTCTATGAAAACCCTTTAAATCATAATCATCAGTGTTATCAGCGTTCGATATTACTAACTACTTTTTTGTCAGTTCGAGCGTAGTCGAGAACCATTCTTTAAAAATATCTTTGAAAATGATGTAAATAGTTTTTGTTTTATGTGTTCTCAACTACACTCGAACTGACAAAACTGTTAACTACTTTTTAGCAAAATAATTAAAGTTGGTAGTAATACCAATGGTGTGCACATTACCTGTTAAGGCATACTTACTAAAAGCGTAGTTTAAGTGAAACTTGTAAATTTTTAAACCAAAACCTGCAGATAAACCACTGGCTGATTTTTTATCAGGCAAAGCCATTTCTTTTCCTTTTCTGAAATTATAGGCTATGCGTAAATTAAAGTTTTTAGTTAAAATAATTTCTGTCCCAATAGTTAAATGCCTTCCTAATTTATCAACTCGTGTTCCCCATTTTTCGCGATTTAATTCACGTTTACTTTTCACTATAGGTTTATTGGTAAAAGGATCAATATCTTTATTTACATCTAAAGGGTTTTTATAAGTTAAATCCCACTTAAATAACTGTTCATATTGTACTATAAGTCTGAAAGGAGCTTTGGGTACTTTTTTACTTAATGATAATTGAAAATCCGATGGTAACTCTTCTTTTGGGCTGTTTTGAGAATAGGTTTTCCATTGCCTACCATAATTTTTAGCTAATAAGGAAATTGCCAAATTCTTTTTATCGTGGTATGTTAAACCAACATCTACTGCCGAACCAAAGGAACTATAAATATCGTAATGCGAATAAATGGTTTTTACTGTGGCACCAATTGATAAGGTACTATCACTATTTAAAGGTTTAGCGATGCTTAAATTTAAAGAGTAATCAGCAGCTTTAAAAGTACCTGTTTTCTCGTCATACTCATCACGCCCATCAAATTTACCATAATTAAAATATTGTAAACCAGCACCAAATGTTCCAAACTTATTGAGTTTATGCGCATACGCAAAATTACCATAATTTAAATCGGCAATATAATTTACGTAATTAAAAGCTAATTGTTTGGAGCAAGATGGTTGTAATAGAGCAGGGTTAGAGTAAGATAAATTTACATCATCATCCCAAATGGCCGAAGTAGCTCCGCCTAAAGCAGCTACACGAGCAGGCATCGGAATATCTAAAAAACGATATGTTTTTGTGCCTCCAATTTGAGCTAAGGTGTTAAGCGAAAAAACGCTAACTAATGCAATAAGGGATTGTTTTATCATTGTACCAAAAACGCCAATTTGTAGTTTTTATTGTGAGAAAGGTAATGATTTTATTTTATTTAGCTGTAGAGGCATAAATTTTTTAGTGCGTTTTGTCATCCTAAGCGGTGTCGAAGGATTTTTCTAATTTATAATTAAAATGTTTTTAATGTGCTTCAACTCCGCTCAGCATGACACTTAGTTCACACTCAGCATGACACTTAGTTCCCTCAAAGCCGAAAAAAAACTTTGATATTTACACTCTTTGCCTGACAAAGTAATAGAACTTTAAAAACCTACTCCGCACGCTTAATGGTACAACCAATAGATTTGGTTTCTTGTAATTTAGGCGTTTCGCCTTTAACAACAGCATTTATAGCGTCTTTTAAATAATGAGCTTTAGCTTGATTAGCATCTTTTACGTTATCATCAATAGCGCCTTTGTATACTAACCCTTTGTTATTAAACAAAAAGCATTGTGGTGTACGAGTTGCACCAAAGGCATCGGCTAATTTAGAGTTCGCATCAACCACATATTTACATTGTAATTTTTGAGAAGCAGCATATTTTACCATTTCATCAAAACTATCATCTTCGGTACGTTGCGCTTCGTTACTATTTAAAATAATAACACCTAAACCTTGTTTTATGCAATTATCAGTAATTTCTTTAATACGAACTTCGCTTAATTTTACATATGGGCAAGTATTGCAACTAAAAATAACTAGTAATCCTTTATCTGTTTTGGTAGAGTTAAGCGTAACTTCTTTACCTGAAATATCTTTTAATTTTTCTTCAGCCATAGGAATTGGCGCATTTAAGCCAAGTTCGTTAGTAGCAGTATTATTAATAAATGATAATAAAAAGCCACAGGCTACTAATACGATACAAAATATAAATCCTTTTCTCATTGAGTTTTTTGGGTTAGTTTAATTTTAAGCTAAATTAAGTAATCGGTTAATGTTACAATTTTAATTGCTCGAATATATAGCTGAATTCGTCTAATCGTAAAACTTCAGTTTTTCTACATAATTAACTGATATTTAACAATTTGTTAATTAAATAAGTGAATTTTGAGTTTTATTTATTTGTATATTTGGGTAATTGGCAGTGAACACCTTAGAGGAGTTATTTTTTAGGTTCCTAAATTATAATTGTCCGAAACCGCTCCAGGTACTTTTAAACTTTTGTAATTATGAGAATTTTTATACTTAGCATTTTGCTAATTGTTATTGGTAAGGTTAGTTTTGGGCAGACTACTTTAGTTCTTGATGATTTTGGGGCAGCTGCACAAAACCCTATTTCGAGGACTGGTTGGACTGCTAATCAGGCTGGTGGAACTGTTTGGGAATTGCGAACAACAGGTGCTAGTTCTGCATATTCTTGGGCAAACCCTACTGTTAATGCTTCTGGTGGAGCGAATGTATTTACTAATTTAGGAACGAATAACAATACTAAACAATTAACCTACGATAATGCAATTTCAACAGTTAACTATACAGGCATATTTGTTCGTTTTGGTGGTTTAAAATCTGGAACAGTGCCGAATATTAATGTATTGTATTCTACTGATGGAGTATCGTATGTTAGTGCAGGAACAGTAGCTTTAACAGCCTCATGGGCTGCATATACAGTTGGCTTGCCAGTCGCATCAGAAGGCGTTGCAAATTTAAGAATTCGTTTCGAAGTTGTCGCAAATAGTTCCACTACAAATTTTTTCAGGTTAGATGATTTTCATATTATAGGAACACTTACCTCATGCGCTGCCCCAACTACTACTCTAAGTTCTAATTCAGCAACTATTTGTGCAGGAGGTATAACAAGTTTTAGTGTTGGAACAAATGCATCTCCAACACCTACATATACTTGGCAAGGTAGTGCTACATCAGGTGGCGTTTATGCAACAGTAGCAAATGGTACACCTGCTGGAACAACTTATACAGGCGCTAGTACGAGCTCCTTATCAATAACAGGAGGTGCTACTTATTTTTATAAATGTTTAGTATCGGAGGCTAGTAGTACTTGTGTAGCAACTTCTGCAACTGCAAGTTTAACGGTTAATACTTCGCCAACTATAACAAGTTCCCCAAGCAGTGCCACAATTTGTTCGGGTGCAAATGTAACTTTTGCAGCTGTTTCATCAGGGGGGCCATTAACGTATCAGTGGTACGAAAATAGAGGAGCTGGTTATGTAGCCATTTCTACAGCGAGTACAAACCCTACCTATTCTGGTTTTAATAGCAGTTCTTTAACCTTAACAAATGTCCCAACATCTTTTTCAACCTATAGTTATCAATGTGTAGCAACTGTTGCATCATGTTCAAGCGCAACTACAACAGCGGCTATATTAACAGTTCTTGCGCCTATAACATCTACAGTAAGTGTAGCCTCGCAAACCGTATGTACAAATACAGCAGCAAGTTTTAGTATTTCAACTTCAGCATCTGTACCAGCTTATGTATGGCAAGCTAGTAGTAATGGAACAAGTGGTTGGGCAAATGTTGCAAATGGAACCCCCGCAGGTGTTACCTACACTGGCGGCACAACATTTAGTGTAAGCATGACTGGAACAAGTGCAGTAGCTAGTTATTTTTATAGATGTATAGTAACTGATGGTGGTTTATGTGGAACAAATTCATCTACAGTAAGTTTAAAAGTAAATGCACCTGTTGCCTTTACTTCTGGTGCTTCTAGTCCTAGTGTTTGTGTTGGAACTACAGCAAGTTTTGTAACAGTTGGTGGAGGAGCGGCTCCAAAAAAATGGCAAGTAAGTACTGATAATGGTGTAACTTTTATAGATGTAGCAGATGCCGCGCCTTATGGTTCAGGATCTTATACACTTGCAACCTTAAGTTTAACAAACGCTCCAATAGGGTTTAATAATTACCAGTACCAATGTGTGGCCAGTGTTGTTGGTTGTCCTGTAGTTACAAGTACCATTGGTATTCTAAAAGTTGCTGATTCTCCAACTACAACTATTTCGCCTGTATCTCAAACTGTATGTTCTGCTAACGGCGCAACCTTTACAGCTTCTTCATCTGCTATAAGTCCTACTTATACTTGGTACCAAGGTCCGCTTGGAGGTGCAGTTTCAACTATAGTTTCTTCATCAACTCCTGTTGGGTATACATATTCGGGAAATACAACTGCCACGATGAGTATCGCATTTGGAGCAATAGGTACATTGAGTAGATCAATTAGAGTAGTAGTTTCAGATGGAGGGGTTTGTTCAGCGCCATCTTCTACCGTAGATATTGTAATTAACACTCAACCCACTATTACTACACAACCAACAAGTACGGTTGTATGTGCGGGAGTTAGCACTTCTTTTTCTATAGTATCTGGTGGTTCACCAATTACTTATCAATGGCAAGAAAATAATGGTGGTGGTTTTGCAGATATTACAGCCGCTCCCTACACAACATATACTACCAATGTTTTAAATATTACTGCTACACCAGCTAGTTTAAATGGTTATACCTATAGATGTATAGTTACATCGCCAGCTTGTGGAACTTTTACCAGTAGTGTAGGAACATTAACCGTTAATGCTATACCTGCAACTCCGCAGACTCCAGTTGCATTAGCAAATCCAGCTTGTAATAGCACTTCATTAGCGGCAATGAGTAGTACGGTAAGCGGAGTTGTTTGGTATTGGGAAGGATCAAGTTCTTCAGGAACATCAACCGTAAATCCTACTTCTGCAAATTCACCAGCCATCGTAACATCGGGAACTTATTATGTAAGAGCCTATGCAGGTTCATGTCCATCGCCAGGGAGTTCATCGGTTGCAGTAACTATATTAACTAATCCTGTAGTAACAACTCAACCAGCATCTTATACAGTGGCTAGTATAGGTACTGCTTATTTTACCTCTAATGTATCTGGAGGCAATTTAAGTTACCAATGGTATGAAAACAGTGGTGCAGGATTTTCTGCAATTACAGATGGAGGAGTGCTTCCAACTTATGCAGGAGCTACGTCTTCGGTGTTATCAATTGATCAGCCGCCATTAACAATGAATGGTTATACTTATCAATGTATAGCTACTAATATTTGTAATACAACCACTACCGATGGTGCAGCTAAAATGTTTGTAGGTACAGGAACAAATACCTGTGTGGTTGGAGGGGTTCTAGGAACAGGCTATACCTTTGGATGTGGTAACGGAGCTTCGGCATGTAATGAAAATAGTATTTATTCAGCATATGGTACTTTTTGTGGAACAACAGCTGTTGCGTGTGGTGGTGGTTGTAATCCAGTTGCACGTAATACCTCAATAACCTTGCAAGGTGGATGTACGGCCTCAATTACTGCAGAATATAAAAATAGAACAAATGTTTCGGCAACTGCTTGCGCAAATGCCGCTATGGATGCAGGCGATCAAGTTTATATAACAAATACAGGAGGAACAATATTATCTCAAAGTGCTAACCTAACTGGTTGTGCTGCATTTAGTTCAACAACAACTGCAACTATACCAAACGGTTGTGGAAATGGAGATGGCATCGTAACAATGAATATTACAGGAGGTCAAGTAACAATTGGCGGAGTAATGGACAGAGGCGATGAAATTATTACATACACCGTTACTTATTCAGGAGCTTGTGCCAATAATTGCCCGGTGGTTTTACCAATTAGTTTAGTTGATTTTTATGGTGTGCAAAACGGCGATAAAAATGAGGTGATATGGAAAGTAGCTGCCGAAGAAAACATTATGAGTTATTTGGTGGAGAGAAGCTCAGATGGAGTAGAGTTTAGTGCTGTAAACCATGTGTTACCATCTGCACCAAGTTCCGACATAAAAAAATATTCAGTTGAAGATTTAAATCCATTTAATGGTATTACTTATTACAGACTGTCAACGTTAGAAACAGATTGGTCAATTAAATATTATCCTATTATTAGTTTAAATAGAAATTCGAAAGACATTAAACCAATTTTTATACAAACAGAAAACAATGTAACTGTTGAGTTTAAAAACATAGCTCCTAAAAACAGTACGGTAAGTATTATTGATATTACAGGCAAGGAAATTGTGAGTAAGCAATTAACAGAGTCATCTATTAGTTTTAATAAAGAACAATTTGCTAATTGTTTGTATTTTGTAAAAATAGCTACACCTTACAAAACCGAAAATTTCAAAATCGTTATCCAAAAATAAAATTTAATTAAATTCTCATTTATGAAGATCAAACATCTGTTTTTATCTGTTGCCACGTTATTAGTGAGCGGTTTTGTATCAGCACAAATTGTTTACCAGCATAATTTTGGTACTACAACCTTTACGGCTGTAAATCCTTACGGTGCGCCACCAAGTACAATAGTTCCGGGTATCAGCGTAGGCTCGCAATGGACAACTTCGTCGGGAGCAGGTTTTAATAGTTTAGGAGGTTCGGTTGGGCAGGCATTAGCTTTAAGTAACTCAAGCGGAACACCCACCTACTCATTGTCAATAACAGTAGCAAGTGGTTATACTTTGGATTTGAATTCATACAGTTTTTGGCGTCAACGAAGCGGTACAGGCGCTCAAACATGGACTTTATCAGTTAATGGAAGTACAGTTGGGGCAGGAATAACACCTAGTGTAGGTATTACCACTGGAACTTTAGGTGTATTGCCAGCGCCTATAACTGGGTTAACAGGAGCTGTGAATTTAGAATTAAAAATATCAGGAGCATCAGGAACTGGTAGTTTTCGAATAGATGATTTTACATTATATGGTACGATGACTTCCTCAATAGTTTGTACAACACCAACTGTGCAAGCAACTTCATTTACAAGTTCGGGTATAAATAATAATTCTGCAACATTAAGTTGGAACCCCGGAAATGGTGGAAATGTGATTGTGTTAGCTCATCAATCAGCTACAGTAAACTCATCGCCTGTTGATGGAAATGTATATAGCGCTAATAGTGTGTTTGGATTAGGGCAACAAATAGGAGCAAATAACTACGTAGTATATAATGGTATTGGAAATAGTGTTACTGTTACAGGTTTAATGCAAGGAACCGATTATTCGTTTAGTATTTATGAATATAATAATACAGGTAATTGTTATTTATTGCCGCCTTTAACTGGAAGCGCAGTAACGACACAAACATCATCTTTAGCATCTAACTGTTTGCAAATTAAAAGACTACTGATTGATGCTTGTCAGGCAAATGCATCAAACTATGAATCGTATAATGAAATGGTTTATTTTAAGAACGGTGCAACAGCTTTGCCAATAAATCAATTATCAATTGCCGGTGCAGGGAGTGGAGGTGCCATTGCTTTAAATAAATGGTCAAATAATAGTAACTTATGGAATGGTGTTATACAAAATACAACCACTGCAAATAATGTTGCCATAATTAATAGCTCCATTACCAAGTGCGGTGTTGTAATAGAACCGCCTCAAACATTAGGTATTGGAATTATACCGCCAAATGCAAATGTTATTTTGGTTGGTAATCAAATTATGAACCCATTAACTAATTCCTTTGCTAATCTTGCAGATACAGTTTATATGATATTTCAGGCGGTTAGTACTACAACAAACGGAAATTTTGTAAATGGTGGACAAGGCGCAATAGGTACTCGTTATTTGGTTTTAATTGATAATTTACATGCTTGTACATCTAATACAGTATCATATCAACCGACATTTTTAGGAGGAAGCGATGGAGATGGTGTATCATACGATGATACAGGCGCTCCAACATACTATAATAGTGGTTGTTCGGCACCATTCACGCCTTTAAGTGTTGATGCAGGTACAAACCGCACTATTTGTAAAAATACAACTACTGCTTTTTCCGCTAGTACTTCGGGTGTTTATAATTCATTAACATGGAGTGGAGGAACTGGTACTTTTAGTAATCCAACTTCTTTAACGACTACCTATACACCTGGCGCTGGAGAGTTAGGAACAATTACATTAACCTGCTCAATTACTCGTTCATGCGCTGCAACATCATACTCTATTAGTGATGTGGTATCTTTAACAGTAATAGAAGCTCCAACGCCTATTGCGGCAAGTTCAACTCCAACCTTATGTTCGGCAAATACTGCAACATTATCATTTAATGTTAGTAATTCATCAGTAACAGGGGTTACTACACATACGTGGTTACCATCTAATTCTACAGCAAACACCGTTACTGTTAATACTGCAGGCATATATACTGTTCAAAGCTCGAATGCCTGCGGAACAAATACCAGTGCGGTACAAATTACAGCTATCCCAAATGCGAGTGTTTCTATAAGTACGAGTGGCTCAACAACGTTGTGTGCTCCTAATTCGGTTACATTAACAGCCACTTCCAACGTGGGTAATTATTCGTGGACTGGAGGTTCAACAACTAATACTTTTGTAGCGAGTTCAACATCAACCGTTGTTGTAACCAGCACCAATGTTTGTAATACAGCAACTGCGACACAAACCATTGATGTAATACCAGTACTAACTTTAATAGTTTCTCCAAATAATGTAGGGGTTTGTAATGGTAATTCAGCTATTATATCTGCTAATACCAATACTACGGTTAGTTATATATGGAGTAGTGCAACTAATACTAATATTGCTACAACGCAAACGGTGTCATTAAACACCGGTGGTACCTATACTGTTGATGTAACAAATGCTTGTGCAACTAAGCAAGGAACAGTAATTGTTACTGCAGGTGCATCACCAGTAATTTCTGCCTTAACAACTACGGCTGTTTTATGTCCAGGTTCAACAGCAACCTTATCAACGTCTGGAAGCCCTGCTACAACGTATACTTGGAGCACGGGTAGTACTGCAGCAACAGCAACTGTAAATACATTAGGCACCTATACGGTTCAAGTAACCAATAGCTGTGGGGTTTCTAATACAGCAAGTGTTACACTTACAGCTTTGCAAATTCCAACAGTAAATGTTACACCAACAACAACCTTATTATGTAATGGCGCAAGTGCTGTATTGTCGGCAACAAGTAATGTAAATAATTACGATTGGGGAACTTTAGGAACGGCTAATACAGCCACTGTTAATACAGCCGGAACTTATACTGTTACTTCAACCAATGTTTGCGGTAGCGATAGTAAAACAGTAGCTGTAACAACTAATACAACGCCTAGTTTTGCATTAACGGCTAGTAGTACAACTTTATGCTCTAACGGAACAGTGACATTATCAATACCAACAACTACCAATAATATTGCATGGAACAATGGATTAACATCAGCTGCTACTCATACAGTTAATTTAAGCGGTGTTTATACAGTGACGGTTAGTAATACATGTGGATTTGATGTTCATTCTCAAACTATAACAGTTGTGCCAGATCCAGTGGTTTCTGTAACACCAAATACGGCAAATTTATGTCCAGGTGCATCAGGAACATTAACAGCTACCTCTAATGTTAGTAATTTTTCTTGGACTGATGGCATAGGTGTAACGATAGCTACAAATACCAATGTGATTATTGTATCAAGTACGGATGTATATAGCGTTCAGGTTTCTAATCAATGTGGAGTTGCAGGAGCTTCAGCTGTTGTAAATGTTGGAAATGCCTTATCATTAACAGCTAGTGCATCATCTACTTTAATTTGTAATGCGAGTACAGAAACTTTAACCGCTAATGGTATTTCGGGCAGTATGTATACATGGGATAATGGAACTACTTCGTTTACAACAAGTGTTAATACAGCAACTGTAAATACAGGAGGAACTTATACGGTTTCTGGTTTAACTGGATGCGGCACTGTAACTACAACTATTGATTTAACTGCTCTTCAAATTCCTACCGTATCAATAAGCCCAACATCTACTTTATTATGTAATGGAGCTACAGCTACTTTAACAGCTAGTAGTAATGTAAATGATTATAATTGGGGAACAACTTTAGGAACATCCAATACAATTACTGTTAATGCTTCTGGAACTTATTCGGTTACTTCTTCAAATGCTTGTGGCACTCATTCTGCCTCGGTTGGTGTTGTTGCCAATATATCTCCTAATTATACAATTACAACCAGTTCAAATACGTTATGTGCTGGAAGTAGTGCAACCTTATCAATTCCTGCTACAACAAATACAATTTTGTGGAGTAATGGAACGTCAGGAACATCTATAGTTGTGACGCCTACATTAACGAGTCCTTATTCAGTTACAGTAACTAACGTTGATTGCGGTTCGTTAACACAATCGACTACAATTACCGTAACTCCAATCCCATTGATAAGCGTTACCCCAACAAATGTAAATATTTGCCCAGGTTCAACTGCAACTTTACAAGCGAGTTCAAATATTTCAGGAAATTATAATTGGAGTAATAGTGCTGGTTTAATGGCTACTAATGCAAGTTCTATCATTACTGGTTTAGCAGATACTTATAGCGTTTATATATCAAATGTTTGTGGTTCATCGCCAACAGTA
>JAYSTR010000022.1:0-2342 GCA_043719555.1 Bacteroidota bacterium
CATAGTTTTTTATTAAAATAGGAATATAAATGTCATAGATTTTTTAAGATACGGATGATTAAAATCTCTTTAAATCTACATATATCTGCGTTATCAGCGTTCTTTAATGGAATGTTAAAACTCGCTTTTTGAATTAAGCTTTAAAGAATAATATAATTGTTAATGAATGTTTCATGTTACCAAATAGCATTGAAATTAAAATCTACGGTGCACTCATCTAGCTCGAAAACAAAAAAAGAGGAAACATCTTGTTTTGCATATACACCATCAATCAAAACAAATAACTCTATTTCTTTATTGTCAGGATTAACCATGCAGTAATATTTTACGCCTTCTGCTTGATACAATTCAAACTTTTCAGTTTTATCTTTTCGTGCTGTAGATGGCGAAAGTATTTCGAATATTAAGGTTGGTGTAAATTGTAATCGTTTTGTAGTAATTTCTTTACAAACAACAAGCACATCAGGTTGCACAACTGTCTCATTAGTTATCTGCCAATCAATAGGAAGATACGCTTTACATTTATTGCAATTTTTTAATTTACTTTTTAGTTCGGTATAAATATTTCCTCCAACATCCTGATGTTTAACCGTTGGCGCAGGACTCATACAATATGGAACCCCGTCAATCAATTCCCACTGATCGTTCCATTTTTCCCATTCACTAATCGTGTAATGTGCGGCATATGATTTGGCAGCTAAACCCATATTGTAAAAATTAATTTAGTTTTATAAAGTTAGTCTTTTGTAAGCAATAATTAAAACTCGCTTTTTGAATGCAACTTAATGTCAGGAAATTTTGTTTGTGCCATTTCTAAAAGCCACGCTGATTCAGCTAAAAACACCAAACGGTCTTCTTTATCTAGTGCGATGTGATTTGACTTATCAATTAAAAACTCATCCAATTTCTTTTTATCATCGCATTCAATCCACAAGGCCTTATATAAATTAATAGGCTCATAACCACACGATGCGTTGTACTCGCTTTTTAAACGATGTTGTATAACCTCAAATTGTAAGGCTCCAACTGTACCAACAACTTTTCGGCCATCAGCTTTTTTAGTAAATAACTGTGCAACTCCTTCATCCGTTAATTGCTCTAAGCCTTTTTGTAATTGCTTAGTTTTCATCGGATCAAGGTTAGTTACATATTTAAATAACTCTGGCGAGAAACTAGGAATACCTTTAAAGTTAAATTTAGCGCCTTCGGTTAATGTATCGCCAATTTTAAAATTACCAGCATCATACAAACCAATTACATCGCCAGGATACGACTCATCAATAATAGATTTTTGCTGAGCCATAAAAGCTGTTGGGTTACTAAAGCGCATATCCTTTTTTTCGCGCACGTTATAGTAATATTTGTTACGCTCAAACTTACCTGATACAATTCGTAAAAAGGCAATTCTATCGCGATGCTTAGGATCTAAATTGGCATGAATTTTAAATACAAAACCACTAAATTTTGGTGATTCAGATTCTATATGACCTGCAATATCTGTATCTCTACCTTGTGGTGTTGGTGCAATTTCAACAAAACAATCCAACAACTCTTTAATACCAAAATTATTGACAGCGCTACCAAAAAACACAGGACTTAAATTAGCATCTAAGTATTTTTGTTTATCAAAGGTATCATATACGCCATCTAGTAATTCAACATCGGCACGCAATTGATTTGAAAAATCTCCGCTGATATGTTTTTCAATTTCACCATCCGTTAAATTATTTAACACGATGTTTTCTTCAACAGTTGTTTTGCTATCTCCTTGAAAAAGTGATAATTTTTTTTCGTATAAATTGTATACACCCTTAAACGATTTGCCAATACCAATAGGCCATGTAAGAGGTCGCACTTTTATCTTTAATTCTTTTTCAATTTCATCTAATAAATCAAAAGGATTTTGTCCTTCGCGATCCATCTTATTAACGAACACAATTACAGGTGTATTACGCATACGACAAACCTCTAATAATTTACGTGTTTGTGGTTCTACTCCCTTTACACAATCAATTACCATAATAACACTATCTACTGCGGAAAGTGTACGGTAGGTATCTTCAGCAAAATCTTCGTGACCAGGTGTATCTAAAATATTTACTTTAAAATCTCTGTAATCAAACGCCATAACGGATGTAGAAACCGAGATACCACGTTGTTTCTCAATTTCCATGAAATCGGAAGTCGTAGATTTTTTTATTTTATTGGATTTAACAGCACCTGCCGATTGGATGGCACCACCAAATAATAATAATTTTTCGGTTAAGGTTGTTTTACCAGCATCTGGATGGGCAATGATGGCAAATGTTTTGCGTTTATGTAGTTCTTCTAAAAAGCTCATG
>JAYSTR010000211.1:0-6996 GCA_043719555.1 Bacteroidota bacterium
CAGTAAATGATTTTCTCTTTGGAGGATGTTCTGCAAAGGAGAGAATTAATAAACTCATCCTTTAGTGAGTAGATTTGAATCTTTGTTTTCTTTTAAGAAAAGCATATTATTTCCATTTAATGTAATCGGATGTGGTTTGTGTAAATTTATTCGTAATTTAGATAGGTGTGTTTTTATTTGTAAAAATAAAGATACGCGCATTACAGAATAAACTGAGCAACATCCAATGATACCATTTTTAAACATAAAAGCTAACGCTTCTTTTTCTGATTTACTGGAATTAGAAAAATCTGAATTTAAAACACATCAGCATATAGATTATCTGGAGTATAAAACACAACGTTTAGCGTTTTTAAATGCGCAACCAAAAACGGAAGCTATTACTCATTTTATGGAGTATTTAAAAGTCTATGAGCCAAAAATCGGCGTGTTTGCCGGAAGCTTTAATCCTTTTCATAAAGGACATTACAACGTGTTACAAAAAGCCGAGAGTTTGTTTGATAAAGTGATTATAGCCTTTGGAAGTAATCCGGATAAAACAGAACGCTCGTGGAATGTGCCCAAAACCATTGCAAATAGGCAGCATGCTGAATATCATGCCTTGTTAACGGACTATATTAATTCTATTCCTTACCATGTAACTGTTATTAGAGGGTTGCGCAACTCTACCGATTTCCAGTACGAGCAAAATCAATATCGTTATATACAAGAACTAAAACCGGATATTAAAATTATTAATATTTTTTGCGATAAAGAATTCGAACACATTAGTTCGTCGGGCATACGCACACTCGAAAAATACAATAAACATCAAAATTATTTATTAGACTAATTTATTTTATTATGAAGAAAACGTTATTTACAATTATTGCAGGTGCTTTTATGGCATTAAATAGTATGGCTCAATACGCGTATAAATTACCAGCTAATACTACGGTTGATGATTACATGGCTAATACCATTATTATTAAAGTTAATCCATTATACAGAAACAGCTGTACGGAAAAGGAAATCAAAAACTCAGCATTAGAAAAAGTATTTCAAAATTTTGGTGTAAGTAACTTACATAAAAAATTTCCTCGTGATAAGTCACCAGAGCGATTATATGATGAGCATGGATTTAAGTATGCTGATTTATCGTTGGTTTATGAATTAAACTTTGCGAGTTCTTTTAAAATCGAAAAAACAATTAATGCCCTTTTAGCATCTAAAGTATTAGTGTATGCTGAGCCTCATTTTATTCCGAAGTTGTGTTATTCTCCTAATGATCCTATGGCAACACCAGCAGGTCAATACCATTTGCAAAACATACAAGCGTTTGCAGGCTGGGATGTAGATAAAGGAGATTCATCTATTGTGATTGGTATTACTGACACAGGAATTGAGTTAACGCACGAAGATTTAAATACAGCTATTAAATACAATTACGCCGATCCTATTGACAATATTGATAATGATAATGATGGTTATACAGATAATTTTAATGGTTGGGATTTAGGCGTAGGAGATAATGACCCAACATGGCAAGTGTTAATACACGGTATACATGTATCTGGTTTAGCAGGCGCGCAAACGGATAATGGCGTAGGGGGAAGCGGTACAGGTTTTAAATGTAAAATACTGCCGGTTAAAATTAGCAATGCGGCAGGCTCGTTAATTGCAGCTTACGAGGGCATTAAATATGCAGCCGATCATGGTTGTAAAGTTATTAATTGCTCGTGGGGTGGCACTGGTTTTAGCCAATATGGACAAGATATTGTAGACTACGCAACGATTAATAAAAATAGTTTAGTAGTTGCTGCTGCAGGTAATAATGGCTTAGACCAAGAGTTTTTTCCAGCAGCTTTTAATTATGTGTTTACAATTGCCAATAGTACCAACACCGACGAAAAATACAACAGCTCTAACTATGGTTATTTTATTGATGTAACAGCCCCAGGCACACAAGTATATTCTACCATTGATAATAACGGGTATTTGTTATCTACTGGTACATCTATGGCATCGCCTGTTGCATCAGGTGTTGCAGGCATTGTTCGAAATCATTTCCCGGCATACACGCCACAACAAATTATAGAGCGCATTAAGTTAACGAGTGACGATACATACTCTGTTAATCCAACATACATTGATAAATTAGGGAAAGGACGTATTAATTTATTTAGAGCATTAACCGACCCTGCAACACCAAGTGTCGTGTTTACAGATAAAGTATTTTCGGACCATAACGACAACTCGTTTATTTTAGGAGATACACTTTTTATCACCGGTAAGTTTATGAATTTTTTAGATCCAACAGGAGCTTTAAATGCAACCGTTACGCCTTTATCAGCCTTTGCAACAAATATAGATAACACAACAACATTAGGCGTTATTAATACTTTGGCTAGTGCGACTAATACACTAGATCCCTTTAGCTTTAAATTGGTGGGAGCTATACCAACTAATTACGCCATGAATTTTGAAGTATTGATGAGTGACGGAAGTTACACAGCGAAATCATATTTTACAGTGTATGTTAATGTAGATTATATAAACATTACCGAAAACGATGTGTTTACAACAGCAACAGGCTTAGGTAAGATAGGCTACAACCAAGATGCGCAAATACAAGGCTTAGGTTTTAAATATAAAGAGGTAGATATTTTATACGAAGGCGGGTTAATGATTGGCACGGATTCAAACACAGTTGCCGATTGCGTGAGAGGTGCTAACCCAAGTATAGCGGATACGGACTTTAGTTCAATAAACAAAATCAACCATCAAATACCTTCACTAATTGCTGATGATGAAACACGAGCGACTTTTAGTGCTAACAACATTAGTATTAATGTGCAACAAAACACTTTAGCATGGGGACAAATACCAAACATGGATTTTGTGATTTGGGAATATGTGATTACAAATACACACGCAACAGATACCGTTAAAAATTTACGTACAGGTATTTTTTGCGATTGGGATATAGATGGCGGAACTTATGCGCAAAACCGAAGCGCCTATGATGCCTCTACTAAAATGGGCTATAGTTATTTTACAGGTGCTAACGGTAAATACGCTGGCATTAAATTATTAACGAACACAGCTCCACCCAATTTTTATGGTTTAGAAAACATTGCTGGTGGCGGTGGCGGCATTGATATGGCAAGTGGCGGTTTTGATTCGAAAGAAAAGTATTTGGCCTTAAGTACACAACGTTTGGCCGCCGGACTTGTAGGTGCAGGAACAGATATTGCAAATATAATGAGCGCTGGGCCTTATGATATTTTACCAGGACAAGATATTACGGTTGCTTTTGCGCTACTTGGCGGCGATAGTTTAACAGCCTTGATAAACTCAGCGAACCAAGCTCAAATAAAATACGATGGCTTAACAACTGGTTTAACTAGCTTACAACAAACAGATGAGATTACATTATATCCAAATCCAAACAATGGTAAGTTCACCGTTAATCAAAAACAACTTATTTACAAAAGCCTGCAAGTATATAACATAAATGGGCAATTGGTAAAAGAACAATCTCTTACCGAAAAGCGCACTGACATTAACTTAATACATTTAAGCAATGGCATGTATGTTATTAAACTAATTGGAGATAATAAAGTAGTAACTAGGAAAGTGAGTGTGGTTAAATAAATTATCTGATGAAAAGTAAAATAGTATTTACCGTATTTGTAATCCTTGGAGTTATTGTCATTTCTTGTAGAGGCTTGTTTTCACAAAAGTATGAGTTTAGCGGTAGATTATTAAATTACATGACCCATGAGCCTATCGCAGCTAAAATAGTATTTTACGGACAAGATCCTACAACTGCGAAAAACATGAATAAACCAGCAGGAAGTACAAGTTCTAATACGGATGGTTATTTTGTTTTTTCAGAGCGAACAACTGTGGAGCCTAAAGAAATGGTAATTTCGGGGGCAGACTTTTATGACTCTGGCAGGGGAGTTAGTGTAGAGCCGAAAAAAAATATTGATTTGGGAAACATTTATACGGGAGTATATACATTTACAATAAAAATTAATTTAGTCTCAACTACAGGTAGCTCTATTTTTATTGAAAATAGGATGTATTCAGCAAATACTGATACTGTAATTTATCAAACTGAAAAATATACTCGCTCTGACTATTCTTTATTTAATAAAAAAACCTGGGTAAGTTACTACACGGAAAAATTTGGAATAAGAAAAGATAGTTCGATAAGAGTTGAATTGCCTTCAAAAGAAATAATTGAGTTAACAATTAATTACTAATAGTAACATTATAATTTCTTTCTTAAATTTTAATTAAAGAAATACAAAGCAACACTATTACGATAAAACGTATAAAAATCGTTTCGTTTTGAGGCTTTTCTAAACATAGTGATTTAGCTCTGTTTGTTAGTTTTTCGGTTAAGCGACAAGAATAAATCTACAACACGCGGTACATCTCCTACTTTTAAAACACTGTCAACTAAATCAGCTTCAGTGCAACCAAAGGCTGCGCTCCAATACTTAACATCTTTTTTATCGTCTATGTTTATTTTTTCATTAGTTAACTCATCCATCATAGTAAGTTTTAACTACTATAAAGGTAGTACGCTAACACATCAATGTCAATAGTAATGGAAGTAATTTAACAGTAGAATAATTAAAAATTAATATTCGATATCTAAATCAAAACGTTTTTTTAGTTCTAATAGCGCTGGATTTTTTTCGGCCATTTGCTTAAACTTATCACTTGGCTTGTAAGCCTTTATTTCACCTTGTATAGCCGATACTTTTATCTCTAACTGCATTTGCTTATTCGAAATTAACTGACGCAGCTCATCCAACATATCTTGTTTAAGATTAGTCAGCATTTCTTTTTGCACCTCATTGTTTAACTCAATAACGATGGTGTTGCCTTGTAATACAATTTTACTGGACACTAAAGTAGCGAAGAGTTGCTTGTTGCCTAATTTGCTTTTTTCTTCGGCGTACTGTTTCAGGCTTGCATCTACGCGCTCTTGCGTTAATGCAACATCTTCTATAATAGCTTCTGGTTTAGGTGCTTCCTGATTAGTTGCAACAGCAGGCGTTACAGCATTAGTTGCATTATCACTTAATAAAAACTGTGATTTAATTTTAAGTTCATTAAAGCCTACAACTGGTTTATTGCTTGTGGTAATAGTTGGTGTTGCCGAATATTTAGCAACTGTAGGAACTTGTTCTTGTGGTTTTGTTTCGCCTGAATGGAAGTTAGGCTCTAACTCATCTTTTTTTTTTCCGCATCTACTGATGCGGCATTTAAATAACAGATTTGCATTAAGGCCATTTCGACCTGCAATCGCTGATTCTTAGCGGATTTATAGTGAATGTCACATTTATTAATCACCGCTAGGGCTTTTAATAAAAAGGTAGTTACGCATAATTGCGCTTGCTCAGCATAACGTTTTTTTAAAGCTTCACTTACTTCTAATAATTGTATCGTGTATTGATCTTTGCTAACTAAAATATTACGTAAGTGCTCGCCAAAACCAATAATAAAATTATGGCCATCAAAACCTTGTTTTAAAATTTCATCAAAGGTTACCATTACTTCAGGTAAACGATTATTGATAGCAGCGTCTGTTAATTTAAAATAGTAATCGTAATCAAGTACGTGTAAATTTTCTACAACGGCTTTATACGTTAAATGGTTACCCGTAAAAGTTACCATCTGATCAAAAATAGAACAAGCGTCACGTAAACCACCATCTGCTTTTTGTGCAATAACATTTAACGCTTCTTGCTCAAAAGTGACGTGCTCAGTGTTTGCAATGTAGGCTAAGTGATTAGCCATATCTTCAGCCTTAATACGATTAAAACTAAATACCTGACAACGCGATAAGATGGTTGGAATAATTTTATGTTTTTCCGTTGTTGCTAAAATAAATTTAGCGTGCTTCGGTGGTTCTTCTAAAGTTTTTAAAAAGGCATTAAACGCCGCATTTGATAACATATGAACCTCATCAATCACATACACTTTGTAGTCGCCTAATTGTGGTGCAAAGCGAACCTGATCCACTAAGTTTCGTATATCTTCTACGGAGTTATTTGAGGCCGCATCTAATTCATAAACATTTAATGAAGCGCCTGAGTTAAATGATAAACACGATTCGCAAGCATCACACGCTTCTCCCTCAGAAGTTAAATTAGTACAGTTAATGGTTTTTGCGAAAATACGCGCACAGGTTGTTTTACCTACACCACGTGGCCCGCAAAACAAATAGGCTTGTGCAATTTTCCCATTTTTAATGGCTTGTTTTAAAGTATTGGTAATATGGCTTTGACCAACCACTGTATTAAAGTGTTGGGGGCGATACTTACGAGCTGATACAATAAAATTATCCATATAACTGCGGTAAATTTAACCTTTAATACGCCATAAAAAAGGTTAAATTATCAACTGAATGTGAATAAGTACATATATTTGATTGATAAAATCGATTTTAAAATATTCTTTTCCTTTTAAAAGCATTTGTGCTTTTTGTTTTATTTTATTAGCCCATTCTGGTTACTCCCAAATTACGATAAAAGGTGTTGTTTTGGAGCCTGATAGTGTAACGCCTATGCCCTTTGTATATGTTATTAATGCAACAAGCGGGCAAGGGCAAATGAGCGATGCTAATGGTAAATTTACGGTAACTGCCTTTGAAAAAGATTCGATTATATTTTCGTTTATAGGTTATGTACGATTAAAATTACCAGCTAAAAAAATCTATAAAGGATTTAATGAAAGCAAAGTGATAATGATTGAAACCGCCTATAAATTAAATCAGGTGGTTGTATCCGATTTTAAATTAAAACCCTATGAGCGCGATTACATGAAACGTGTTATTAATAACTCGCATCATACAGTTATAAATGGATTAGAAAGCCCTATTAGTGCCTTATATATGCAGTTTAGTAAAAAGGGACAAGAGCAACGTAAGTTGGCTAAAATATTTGAAAATATTTTTATAGAAGAAGAGGTTGCTAAAAAGTTTAACCCTGA
>JAYSTR010000212.1:0-18262 GCA_043719555.1 Bacteroidota bacterium
TAAAATATCCGAATTGCTAATAATACCGATATCCACCGCTGCACCATAATTATGCAAAGAAATTGCATTAGGATGAGCTAAATAATTAATTTTTTCAGAAAAAGGCATTTCTAATTCATCCCACATTTTTTGTTGGCAGTTTAACGGTCGCACTGCATCAAATATAATGAGGTGATAATTTGGGGTAACCTCATGTAAATAATACTGTGCGTTAGCTAATTTAATTGCCACATCGCAAGGTAAATAGGCATTTTTTATATTGTGATAAATTACTTTTTTTAGAAAATTATGTTCGGTTGCATAAGCTAGCTCAACTCGTATGCTTGAATCTATATTTTGAACATTAATTAAATCGTATGACAATAAATATTTTTCAAAGGCAGAGGTATCAACCTGTTTAGATACCAATTTTTGTTCTATTTTATTAGTTACAGATAAATTTTTATTTGCAATAGGCGTTGAATGATTTGTGTTGCAAGACAAAAAAATTACAGCTGTAAATAAATTAAAAACAAAAAATTTCACAATTTATAAAACTGGATAAACAACATAATTACGAGGTGTTTCATACAATGTAATTTCTATATCAAATTTCGAATCAATTTTCTTTCTTAGTAACTCATAAATAATTTTAGCAATATTTTCCGCAGTAGGATTTAAAATCTTAAATTCTTGAGTATCTAAATTTAAATTTTTATGATCAAACCTTTCAATAACTTCTTCATTAATAATATCATTTAGTAGTTTTAAATCAAAAACGTAACCAGTTTGTTCATCAATAAAACCAACAATTTTCACGATTAACTCATAATTATGGCCGTGATAATTCGGATTATTACATAGCCCAAAAATTTCTTTATTTGTTATATCATCAAAATGGGGATTATGTAATCTATGAGCTGAGTTAAATTGTGCTTTGCGAAATACGGCAGTTTTCATTTATCTTTTTTAGTTATTTTATTTTGATTATTTGTGTAAAGGTGCGATATATTTTCTTTTTTCAAAAAACAAAAAAACAATAACAGAACTCATTTTAATGCTTACAGTAAGTTTCAATTAATTTAATAGCCATTTCATCACCTAAGCCGTCTGCTTTATTTAAATCTTCGCAAGCCCCTCGTTTATCTTTACTTGCAAATTTCACAGCTGCGCGGTTTACAAAAGCCTCTGCATAATTAAATCGTAATTTAATTGCATAGTCAAAATCTTTCAAAGCCTCAACAAACTGTTTGCTTTCTCCTTTAGCAACACCCCTATAATTATAACTGACTGGATTTTTAGGATTCATTTTTATGGCGGCATCTAAATCTACAATAGCACCCGTATTATCTGCCGACTCTATTTTGCAAGCTCCTCGAGCTACATACGCTTCCTCATCTTCTGGAAAGGCATCAATGTATACATTCCAATCAGTAACAGCATTTTTATAATCCTTTGCTTCAAATCGTGCTTTAGCCCTTGTTTTATAAGCATTATAATTTGGTTTAGGATCTTTACTGAGTTTCATCGCTTCATTAATTTCTTTAATGGCGTAGTTATAATCTTTCATCGCAAAACGAATTTCGCCTTTTAAATAAATTACATCTAAGTATTTATCCTTAATATCTATTGCTCTGGCGCAAGCATCTAAAGCTGGTTTATAACTTTTTCCTAATAACATTAACTGCGCTTGATAAAAATAAATTTCTGCATCATCGGCTTTTAATCCAATTGCAGAATCCACCATTGCTTTTGCTTCTTTATACCGTTTAGTTTGAAGATATAAATACGCTAATGTTTTTTCAGTTTCAAAATCATCAGGATTAATTTTTTGAGCATTTAACAAATCTTTTTCGGCTCCTTTTATATCATCTAATTTGATTTTTGCAATGGCCATTTTATTATATGCACTAATAAAATCTTGCTTAACTTTAATTGCTTTTTTAAAAGTTGCAATCGCATCTTTATACTTTGAAGAATCGAGTAATTTACATCCTGCTTTATAAAAAGCAATCTCAGAATTGGCCGAATCTTTTTGCGCTACCGAAATATGAAAAGCAAAACAAAGAAATATTACCGATAACAAATACTTATAACCAATCATCACTATCCATTTTGTTTATTGCAACAGATTACTAAATTTACATAAACATTTTTAAAAACCATTATTATGCCAATTATTATTTTTATTCTGATTTTTACATTAGTTATCGTTTTCGCTTCGTTTGTTACGGTGCAGCAAGGTACTATTGCAGTAATTACTGTTTTTGGAAAATACAAGCGCATCCTTACCCCAGGGTTAAGTATGAAAATTCCTTTAATTGAAAAAGTTTACAAAAAAATATCCATTCAAAATCGTAGCGTTGAGTTAGGATTTCAGGCGGTAACTAGCGATCAGGCAAATGTAAACTTTACATCGATGTTACTATACGCAGTTATTAACCAAGGCGAAGAAGCTATTAAAAATGTCGCCTTTAAATTTGTGGACGATAAAAACTTGATGCAAGCATTAGTTCGCTCTATCGAAGGTTCTGTGCGTGCCTTTGTTTCTACAAAAAAGCAATCAGAGGTTTTATCTTTACGCAGAGATATAGTAGAAGCAGTTAAAGAACAATTAGATGTAACTTTAGAAGAATGGGGTTATCATTTAATAGATTTACAAATTAACGATATTACTTTTGATGAAGAAGTAATGCGCTCAATGGCTAAAATTGTAGCAAGTAACAATTTAAAAGCTGCTGCAGAAAACGAAGGACAAGCATTATTAATTACTAAAACTAAAGCTGCCGAAGCAGAGGGTAATTTTATAAAAATATCTGCCAATGCCGAAAAAGAAGCAGCTCAATTACGCGGACAAGGTATTGCATTATTCCGCCAGGAAGTTGCTCGTGGTATGGCAGAGGCAGCTAAAGAAATGAAAGAATCTAATTTAGATACATCCTTAATTATGTTTAGTATGTGGACTGAAGCAGTGAAAAATTTTGCCGAACAAGGAAAAGGCAATGTTATCTTTTTGGATGGTAGTGTTGAAGGTATGGATAAAACCATGAAGCAAATGATGGGAATGATGAATCAAAAAAATAATTAATTAAATAGATTTAAAGAATGAAAAAACAAATCCTAACATTAATTAGTGCAAGTTTGTTAAGTGCAAATTTTTATTCGCAAGAGACTTACAAGCCTTGTCACACAAGCGAAGCAATGGAAGATGTTTTTAAAAACGATCCTTCTGCTAAAACCCGATTTGATTTAGAGCAATCTCAATTAGATATAGAATATCAATTAGCTTTAAAAAACAGAGCTAATGCAAAAACGGCAGCTTCATCCTATACAATTCCAGTAGTTTTTCATGTATTACATTTAAATGGCGGCGAAAAAATATCTACTGCACAAGTTCAAGACGCAATTGATATTTTAAACAGAGATTATAATTTACAAAATGCCGATACTTCATTAGTTATACCACCATTTAAAAACAAAATTGGTGATATTCAAGTTCATTTCGAATTGGCAAAAAAAGATCCTTTAGGAAATTGCACTAATGGCATCAATTATTTTTATACTGCAAATACCGCATGGGATTCTAACAATTCAAGTTTTTATACTTTTACCGGAACATCAGCCGGAAAATGGAATCCATCAAAGTATTTAAATATTTATTCTGTAAAATCCATAAGTAGTGGTGCTGCTGGATATACCTATTTACCAGGAAGCTGGGCAACCGGTGCTTCGAGTGATGCTATTGTTATTCTATCTAATTATGTTGGTTCAATTGGTACGGGTAACACTAATCAATCAAGAGCATTAACTCACGAAGTGGGTCATTGGTTAAACTTACCTCATGTTTGGGGCGGAACTAACCAACCTGGTGTAGCTTGTGGCGATGATGGAGTTAGTGATACTCCGCTAACAATGGGATATACCGCTTGTTCTTCTGAAGGAAGCTCGCAAGTTTGTACTCCGGGCATAAGCGAAAATTATCAAAACTATATGGATTATTCATATTGCTCGCGTATGTTTACTACAAATCAAGGAGTAAGAATGCGCTCCGCCTTAGCGTCTTCTACCTCAGGCCGTAGTACATTATCGTCTGCAGGAAATTTAACATTTACAGGTATTACACCCGGCTACACTTGTGCACCAGTTGCAGCATTTAGTGCCAATAAAACAAATAACTGTGCTAATAACACATTTACATTTACTAGTTCAAGCCAATTAGGTGGTAATGGAGGAAGTCTATTATGGGATTTTGCAGGAGGTACGCCATCTACATCTACCAACTCAGTTGAAGTAGTAAGCTATGCAACCCCTGGAACTTATACTGTCTCCTTAAAAGCAATATCGCCGCAAGGAACAATAACAGCAACCAAAAACTCTTATATTTCAGTTTTTAATGGGGTTGGTGGGCAAACTGCTCCTGCACTTGTTAATTTTGAAACAACAGGTTTACAAACAGATATATTAGTAAGGAATGACAATATTGGCTCACCCGCTTGGATTCAAAATGCAAGTAATGGTGGTAACTCTACAGTAAAAAGTATTTTTCTAAATAATTTTTCAGCTACAAATACTGGAGGACATCGCGATTTTTTTGAAACACCATTGTATGATTTTACAAATACAAGCTCTATTGGCTTTTCATACTATTATGCTTACGCGAAATATGACGCAACTCAAGTTGATTCGTTTAAGGTTCAATATTCTTTTGACTGTGGAGGAACATGGGCTAATATTTTAGGAGTCCCTGCAATGAACACAATGGCAACAGCTTCTGGTGGCACATCAACATCAGATTTTGTACCTACAAGCGCACAGTGGAAATTAACAACTATTAATAATTCATTGTTAACTGCTTTCGCAAATAAACCATCAGTTAAATTTCGCTTCTTTTTCAAATCCGATCCAACTATTGGTCAGTCAAATAATATTTATATTGATCAGATTAATATTACAGGTAGTCTTGCAACTTCTATTTCTGAATTTGAAAAAAATATAGGATTAACTATTTATCCAAATCCAACTTCTGGAAGTTCAGTTATTGATTTTACAGCCAATGAAAATGATAAAATTTCAATTTCTCTAACTGATATTATGGGTCGTATTATTGAACAATCTTCTCTCAATAAATCCAATGGGAACATTAAATACCAGATAAACAAAAATGAAAGTTTATCAAAAGGTATTTATTTTATTAATATCAACGTAAATGAAAAAGTGATTTCGAAAAAGTTAATTATTAACTAATTTTTCATTAAAAATTTTACAAGTCCGTTTCGAAAATTCGAAACGGACTTTTATTTAGACAAAACCTTAAATAATTCAGATATTCTACTAAAAGTTTTCGTAAATAATTTCTATATTTATCTAATTACAATTTAATACAGTTAACATGAAAAAACAAATACTAAGTTTAATTGCAGCAATCTCGATTGGTAATGTTGCATTAGCTCAAACGCAACAAACAATTCGCAGACAACCTTGTAATACGTTTGATGCGATGGAAGAAGCATTTAAAGCTAATCCTGAACAAAAAAAACAATATGAAGCTTCTCAAGCCAAATTTGAAGTAGATTATCAAAACGAATTACAAAAAAAATCTAATGCAGTTTCTAAAACGGCAGCTACAGTTTATACTATACCTGTAGTATTTCATATCATGGGCTCGCAGCCAGTTTCCGATCAAGCTTTTGTTAATTTGATAAGTTATTTTAATAATGATTTTGGGCATAATGGTAATGATATTGCTACAATTAATTCTTTATTTTCTGGCCTATATGTAGATGCAGAAATTAGATTTGCCTTAGCACAAAGAGATCCAAATGGTAATTGTACAAATGGTGTAATTCGTCATGATAATGAAAGTATATATTGGAATCAATCCAGTCCTGCTTATAACTATTCAGGTTCAGGAGCAAACAAATGGCCAACAAACAAATACTTAAATATTTATATTGTAGAGTGTATTGCAAGTGCAACTTCTCCTTGTCCTCCATCTGGCTCTTATATTGCAGGATACACTTATTTACCAGGAACATGGGCTACAAATGCTCCAAATGATGCAATTGTATTGCTTCGTAATCAATTAGCTCAAACAGATCCCCATGATTCAAGAACAATTAGTCATGAAATTGGACATTGGTTAAATTTATCTCACACTTTTGGTAATACTAATAACCCACAATTTGATCCTTCGAATATGCCAACGACTTCAATAACTTGTTCAACTGATAATGTTTCTGATACACCTCCAACAGGTGGTTATTTTTCAGTTTGTAATACAAGTACATTAGATTGTTCAAATCCACCAAATATTGAGAACATTATGGATTACGCGTCTTGTCCAAAAATGTTTACTCAAGGACAAATTACAAGAATGCGTACAGCATTAACAAGTGCAACTGCTGGACGTAATAATTTATGGACTGCAGCAAACTATTCAGCAACAGGAATTGTTAGCGGTTACGTTTGTTCGCCAATTGCAAGTATTGCATCAAATAAAATAGGAGCTTGCGAAGGTGCTACCGTAACCTATAGTAGTACAAGTTTTGTTGGAGAAAATGGTGGAACATACTCTTGGAACTTTCCAGGCGGAACACCTTCAACATCTTCGAATTCAGTAGAAGCTGTTACTTACCCTACTGCCGGCACATACAGCGCATCTTTACTAGTTACTAACAGTTTTAGCAACAATACGAAATCAAATTATATTGTAAATATTACTAATGGACAAAATGGTGCAATGGCACCAAGCTTAATAAATTTTGAAACAACAGGATTACCAGCTGGTGTATTTGTAAGAAATGATAATCCAGGATCTGTAACTTGGATTCAAAATACAGCAATTGGTGGAAATACAACGGCTAAATCGATTTATATAAATGGATTCTCTTCATCTACAACAAGAGGAAATCGCGACTTTTTTGAAACGCCTTATTATGATTTCACTAGTACAACTTCAATCGGATTATCATATTATTATGCTTATGCAAAAAAGGTAGCCTCTCAGGTTGATTCATTTAAAGTAGCGTACTCTTTAGATTGTGGTGCGACTTGGTTAAATATTGCGGGTATTCCTACATTAAATACAATGGCTACAGCATCTGGTGGAACCGTAGCTACAAATTTTGTTCCAACGAGTGCTCAATTTAAATTAGCTACTGTTAACGCAGCCTTATTAACTGCATTGGCAAATAAACCTAGCGTTAAATTAAGATTTTATTTTATGAGTGATAAAATAAATAATGGATCAAATAATATTTATATTGATCAAATTAATTTAACCGGTAGCATTGCGACCTTTATTTCTGAATTAGAAAAAACAATAGGATTAAATATTTATCCTAACCCAACGTCTGGCAGTTCATTGGTTGATTTTACAGCTTCTGAAAATGATAAAGTTTCTATTTCTGTAACAGACATTATGGGACGTATAGTTGAACAATCTAATTCGTTTAATAAAACAAATGGTAATGTTCAATACGAAATAAACAAAAATGAGCATTTAGCTAAAGGCGTTTATATAGTTAACATAACTGTAAATGAAAAAACGATTTCAAAAAAATTAATTCTTAACTAAACTATATTTTTTCTACTATTAAAAGTCCGTTTCTAAATTGAAACGGACTTTTTTTATACTTATTCCTATGAAGTTATTTCAATACACATATTATTTTTTTAGATCACTTTATTATCGTGGACTTGTAAACACCTTTAAATTATTAACTTATGAGGCGAAATTTGAAAAAAAATTAGGTATTGACACGCACAAAATTGTAAATCTAGATGATTTAACTTTAGATGGAGATGAGTCTGCTGACAATCATCATTACCAGGGAGCCAGTTACTATATATTGTTTAATTTATTTAATATCCTACCAACTAACATCAAAGATAAACCATTTATAGATTATGGCTGTGGAAAAGGCAGAGCTTTATTTGTTGCTGAACAATGTGGTTTTACTCATTTAATTGGAGTTGATATAGCTAAAGAATTAATTGATGATGCCGTACAAAATTTAAGTCAATATAAAAAAAACAACATTGGTAGTAAGTTTAGTTTTTTATTTTGCGACGCAACTAAATACGAAATCCCGAATGATGCCTGTGTTTTTTATTTTTTTAATCCTTTTGGATTTAAAATTTTAGAGCAAATAATTGAAGCTATCCAAATTAGTAAAACGAAGTATCCACGTGATATTTATTGTCTCTACCTAAATCCAAAATACAAAGAAGCATTTTCAATAAAAGGGGTTAAAGAATATTTTATAGAAAAAAACAAACATTACACTGAAGCTATAGTTTATAAACTCTAATTTTTAATAAGAAAAAAAGAAAATTTGTTATCGTAAAATTTTCGCAATTGTATTTACTAAAATTGATATATCAACAAAAAGATTGTTTTTTGAAATATATTTTAAATTTAAATTCAATTTTTCAGGCATAATCTCATCAATATACGTTTGTTCAGGAGTACTTGATTTTGCTAATAACTCATTTTCATTAATAAATTGGATAGATGCATAATCTGTTATTCCTGGCTTAACTATTAATACCTTTAATTGCTCTGAAGTATACATATCTACATATTTTCTAACCTCTGGGCGAGGACCAACTAAACTCATGCTTCCAAACAAAACGTTAAATAACTGAGGCAACTCATCAAGCTTATATTTTCTTAAATAATAACCTACATTAGTTACTCGTGAGTCTCTTCCTCCTATCGTCAACAACCCCTTTTTATCTGCATCAATATGCATTGTTCTAAATTTAAATAATTTAAAATCTTTATTATTTAAGCCTACTCGGGTTTGAAAATAAAAAATCGGCAACCCGCTTGAAACAAGCATCCAAATAATAATAATAACAAAAAATGGTAAGAGTATTGTAATACCAATAAGCGAAACACAAATATCAAATAAACGTTTTAGCATTTTGCTGAAATTTTAAAAACACGAAAATAACTAAATTAATTGACGCGTAGTTTTTGCCCAATTTTTAAATAATAACGTTTGTCAGTTGCATTTAAAACACATAGCTCTTTCATTGATAAACCGTATCGTTTGGCAACTTCATACCAACTATCGCCTCGCTCAATCGTATGCAAGGTTGCATTACTTGGGAATGCGCAAATACCATAACGAGATTTTTTTATAACTATAGAATCATTAAATGTTTTATTTTCGGTAAAAGAAATAACCGAAGCTGGATTTAGTGCTTGCCCCTTAAAACGAACCTCGAAATGTAAATGAGGTCCACTACTTCGCCCTGTACTTCCACCTAATCCAATTAACTGGCCAGCTAACACAACCTGCCCAGGTTTAACTTTAATTTTTGATAAATGTGCGTATACAGTTTCTAGGCCATTATAATGTCTGATAATCACAACATTTCCATAAGCTCCTTTAGCATGTGCTATACGAACCATACCATCAAAGGCTGAAACAACAGGATCACCTTTGTGTAAATTTATATCTATGCCTTTATGCATACGCCCATCTCTCCAACCAAACTTTGAATTAACTGGGCCGATACATGGGTGAGCATAAATTCCTAACGAATCACTTTCAATTTTAATAATTTGTGATTCCGGAAATTCATTATCAGGTGTTATTTGAAATACCGTACTTTCATCAAAATCATCATAAAAATTAGTCGCAGGCAAAGTATTAATCTTGGCAATAACTAAATTGGTTTCGTTTGATGTTAAGATACTATTATAGTAACTAATCAACTCTATTTCGTGCTCATTGATTGTTTCTAGGTCTAATAAAGAATCTACAAGATTAACGATGTCCAGTTTGGTAATAGAATTTTTAGAAATATCTTTATTAAAGCCAAGTTTGGTTGTATCCTTTTTAGGCCCACCTTCAGCCCTTAATGCGCTCGAAAACGCAAAAAAAACAAAGCAGATATAAACACTTAACTTCAAATTGTTAATAAATTTATACGAAAATAGCAAAATTATCCAATTTAACTATATTTTCAGAAAAATTACCTGACATGAATCAAGTTAAATAATCGACTAATTAATTTTTATTTCAAATATTTTTTCCCTTATTTGTTATATAAATTTATATTATGATTGCTAACGCAGATATTAAAATCGAAAAAGTTGCCCAAAGTCGTGTAAGCGAATTTGATGTAAATAATGTACCATTCGGAAAATGTTTTTCTGACCATATGTTAATTGCAGAATATGCAGATGGAAAATGGCAGAAGGCGTATATCCAGCCTTATAAAGATATGCCAATGAGTTACGCTATGTCCGCATTACATTACGGGCAAGCTATTTTTGAAGGCATGAAAGCTTATAAAAATGAATATGGTGAAGTTTCTATATTTAGACCTTTAGATAACTTTAATCGTTTAAATGTTTCGGCTATACGTATGGCTATGCCTGAAGTTCCTGAAGAAATTTTTATGGGTGGATTATTAGAATTATTAAAATTAGATTCTGCTTGGGTTCCAACCTCTGAAACTGGATCATTATATATTCGTCCGTTTTTAATTGCTACAGACGAAGCTATTGGCGTAAAAGCAAGCGATACTTACAAATTTGTAATTATTACTTGTCCTGCAGGAAAATATTACTCAGAACCAATTAAGGTTTTAGTTGAAAAAAATTACATCCGTGCTGTTGAAGGCGGAGTAGGTTTTGTTAAAGCCGCTGGAAATTATGGCCGTAGCTTATATCCTACCAAATTAGCTCAGCAAAAAGGTTACCAACAAGTAATTTGGACTGATTCAAAAACACATTCATTTGTAGAAGAATCAGGAACAATGAACTTAATGTTTGTAATAGACAATACGGTTATTACTCCTGCAACTAGTGATACAATTTTGGATGGTATTACTCGTCGCAGCGTTTTGGCTTTAGCTAGAGACTGGGGAATGAACGTTGAGGAAAGGAAAGTTTCTATTGCGGAAATTATTGAGGCGCATGCCAAAGGAACGTTACAAGAAGTATTTGGCGTAGGAACTGCTGCAACTATCGCTCAAATTATTGGCATTGGTTTCGATGAAAAAAACTATGATTTACCTGCTGTCGAAAATCGTAAGTTCTCAACTAAAATTGATGAAACACTACGCAACATTCGTAAAGGAAAAGTTGAGGATAAATTCAATTGGATGTTTAAAGTAAACTAAACTTTTAATTAAATTTTTAAAAGGTTGTCTCAAAAAGACAACCTTTTTATTTTTGTTCCATTTGGGCGTATTTGAGACAACTATATTTCAATAAATTTTTATTTTTTCAACTGTATTTGTTTTAATTTTAAAGAAAATAAAATACATCAATCAATTAGTATAAGTAATCGTAACATTTAAAACTTGGCATTTAACCTGATATCCGATTTTCAGCCCACTGGCGACCAACCAACTGCTATTAAACAATTAGTAGAGGGATTAAACGCTAACACCAAACATCAGGTATTATTAGGTGTTACAGGTTCTGGTAAAACATTTACGGCAGCAAATGTTATACAACAAGTTAATAAACCAACCTTAATTTTAAGTCATAATAAAACATTAGCGGCTCAATTGTTTAGCGAATTCAAACAGTTTTTTCCGAATAATGCCGTTGAGTATTTTGTAAGTTATTACGATTACTATCAGCCCGAAGCCTATTTGCCAACTACGGGCACTTACATCGAAAAAGATTTACAAGTTAATGATGAGATAGAAAAATTACGTATCAGTGCTTCGTCAGCATTATTGTCGGGTAGACGCGATGTTATTGTAGTTTGTTCGGTTTCTTGTATTTATGGTATTGGAAATCCAACCGATTTCAAAAAAAATATTATTTCTATAGAAGTAGGCAAAGTTATTTCGCGTAATAAATTATTGCATTTATTAGTAGCTGCTTTATACTCTCGCACTACCGAAGAATTTAAGCGAAGCAATTTTAGAGTTAAAGGCGATACCGTTGATGTGAATTTATCGTATGCCGATCATTCGGTGCGCATTTGTTTTTTTGGCGATGAAATTGAATCTATCGAAACCTTTGATTCTACAAATGGTTATGTGATAGAAAAATTCGAATCCTTTACAATTTATCCAGCCAATATATTTGTTACCTCACCTGACACGATGGAACATGCTATGTTTCAGATACAAGAAGATATGGTAAAACACGTTGCCTTTTTAAAAGCTAACGGAAAAGATATAGAGGCGAAACGCATTGAGGAGCGCGTGAATTATGATTTAGAGATGATGCGTGAATTAGGCTATTGTAGTGGCATCGAAAACTATTCGCGTTATTTAGACGGTCGTTCTCCTGGTACTCGTCCATTTTGCTTGTTAGATTATTTTCCAGACGATTACTTGCTAATGATTGACGAAAGCCATGCAACCATTCCTCAAATACGAGCTATGTTTGGCGGCGATTTATCGCGCAAATTAAACTTAGTGGAGTATGGTTTCAGACTTCCTGCAGCCTTAGATAATCGTCCATTAAAATTTGAAGAGTTTGAGCAATTAACTAATCAATGTATTTATATATCTGCAACACCAGCCGATTATGAATTAGCAAAAGCAGAAGGTGTTATAGTGGAGCAAGTTGTTCGTCCTACTGGAATTCTCGATCCTATTATCGAAGTTCGTCCAAGTGCTAATCAGGTAGATGATTTACTGGATGAAATACATAAAGTAGTGGAACGTGATGAACGCGTATTAGTTACAACACTTACCAAACGTATGGCCGAGGAGTTAACTAAATACTTAACTAAATTACAAATTCGTTGCAGATACATACACAGCGATGTAGATACTTTGGAACGTGTAGAAATTTTACGTCAGTTACGTGTGGGAATGTTTGATGTATTAATTGGTATTAATTTATTGCGTGAGGGATTGGATTTACCCGAAGTATCTTTGGTGTGTATTTTAGATGCTGATAAAGAAGGCTTTTTACGCAATGTGCGAAGCTTGGTACAAACCAGTGGTAGAGCGGCTCGTAACGTTAATGGCAGAGTAATTATGTATGCCGATAAAATAACAGATAGTATGCAAACGACGATTAACGAAACGGAACGCCGTCGAAAAAAACAAATTGAATACAATTATAAAAATGGCATTACGCCAACCCAAGCTGGTAAAAAAGCGCTATTACAACCTAATGATATTGGTATAGAGGTAACCGTTGATGGCAAATTAGTGCGCACTTACATAGAGCCAGAAATGATTAATATGGCGGCTGATCCTGTAGTGCAATATATGAGCAAAGATGAACTCAAAAAACAAATTACCAAGCTAAAAACAGCTATGCTAAAAGCATCTAAAGAAATGGATTACCAAGAAGCAGGGCGTTTACGCGACGAAATGTATGGTTTAGAAAAATTAATGAAAGACCAATAATAAACTAATCATCGCAATAATCCGTACCCTATTAAACATAATTCTGCGCCAATTTAGGCTTTCAATGAGTAAACCAAGCCTTTTATTTAGCCAAAAGCACTTAATACTTACTACAGAATTTCTTTAGAATTACATTTGCTAAATAGCATCTTTTCATTATCTTTAGTGCATTATCATCGATAAAAGCTTAATTTTTTACTATGAGTGAAAGAATCTTACGTGCACTAATGCAAATGTTTGCCATCATCGCAAAAGTTGATGGCGTTACCAATACTGGTCGTTCAATTGTTGAATCCTTTTTAAAGCAGCAATTAAATTTAGAGCAGGTAGAAACATTCTTAAAAATATTTGATGGCTTTATTGAAGCTCAACAAAATGGATCTAAACGTAAAGATGGTTCGGAAAAAAGAACCTCTTTAAACTCTGTAAAGGTTTTAAAAATCTGTACGCACATTAATCAAGAACTAGAGCAACCGCAAAAAGTCATTGTATTAATTCGTTTGTTAGAGTTTATTTACTCATCTAACGAAATCTCTGAACAAGAAAACGAATTTGTTATTACAGTTGCCGATACCTTTAATATTTCTTTAGAAGAGTTTGCTCAACTACGCCATTTTATTGAAGATAAGCCCGAAGATGTTCCTAACACAGCGAATATTTTAGTTATCAATAATAAAGAAAATGGATACAATAATTTAAGTAAACATATTTTTTGTGATGCACTTTCTTCGGATGTGCGTGTTATTCGTATTGATAGCGTTAGTATGTATGCTTTACGTATTTACGGAAATATTGAGTTGCAGTTAAACGGACAAGGTATTTCTAAAGAGCGTGTTCATATTTTAACTCCGGGTTCATCGTTACGTAGCTCTAAAATTAAACCTATATACTATAGCGATATCATCAGTCGCTTTTTAGCAGATAGCTCACAAGCTCGCATTTCGTTTGAGGCAAAAAACATTGAGTATAAATTTAAAGGTGGCAAATTAGGCTTACGTAATATTAATATTCGCGAAGAAGGCGGAAAATTAATTGGTATTATGGGCGGCTCTGGTGCTGGTAAATCAACGCTATTAAACGTTTTAAATGGTGTTGAAATTCCGAGTGGTGGAGAAGTTTTAATTAACGGGAAAAATATTCATAAAGATAAATCATCTGTAGATGGTGTTATTGGACACGTTACACAGGATGACTTATTAATTGAAGAACTAACTGTTTACGAAAACCTATATTACAATGCCAAGTTATGCTTTGGCAATTTAACGGATGAGGAAATTGCTAAAAAATGCCACACACTATTAGCAGATTTAGGTTTATCAGAAACAAAAGATTTAAAAGTTGGATCACCTTTAGAAAAAACAATTTCGGGCGGACAACGTAAACGATTAAATATTGGTTTAGAGTTAATTCGTGAACCATCGGTTTTATATGTTGATGAGCCTACATCAGGTTTATCATCACGTGACTCTGAAAATATTATGGACCTTTTAAAAGAATTAGCTTTAAAAGGAAAATTAATTTTTGTGGTTATTCATCAACCGTCTTCAGATATTTTTAAAATGTTTGATAAGCTGCAAATATTAGATGTGGGCGGCTACCCAATTTATTATGGTAATCCGGTTGATGCTGTTTCGTATTTTAAAGGTTTAGTAAAACACGTAAATGCCGAGGAAAGCGAGTGTTGGAACTGTGGTAACGTAAACCCTGAACTTATTTTTAACATTATTGAAAGCAAGGTATTGGACGAGTACGGTAATTTAACACACAACCGTAAAACAAGTCCTAAGGAATGGAATAACAGCTACGTTGAAAAAATAGAATCGCAAATTGGCGAAATCACTCAGCAAGACGAAATACCACAGGCTATTTTTAAAATACCAAATGCGTTTAAACAATTTAAAGTATTTATAACGCGCGATGTATTAAGCAAATTAACTAACACGCAATACTTATTAATCAACTTTATCGAAGCACCTTTATTAGCTTTAATTTTAGCATATTTAGTTCGCTTTTTTAATACCGATGCCGAAAACAAAAAAGGTTATATCTTTCGTGAAAACGAAAATATACCTGCCTATATGTTTATGGCAGTTGTTGTAGCGTTATTTATCGGCTTAACAGTAAGTGCCGAGGAAATTATTCGCGACCGAAAAATCCGCAAACGTGAGTCGTTTTTAAATTTAAGCAAAGGCAGTTATTTATGGAGCAAAATCATTATTATGTTTGTATTATCTGCCATACAAACGTTTTGTTTTGTATTAGTTGGTAACTCTGTATTAGGAGTGCATGGTATGTTTACCGATTACTGGATGGTATTATTTACTGCATCATGTTTTGCCAATATGTTAGGTTTAAATATTAGTAGTGCCTTTAATAGTGCCGTTACTATTTATATTTTAATTCCGTTTTTAATTATACCTCAGTTATTATTAAGTGGTGTTATTGTTAAGTTTGATAAGCTTAACCCTACTCTTGCTAAACAAGGCGGCGTGCCTTTAGTTGGCGAGATGATGACCAGCCGTTGGGCTTTTGAGGCATTAGCCGTAAACCAATTTAAAGCTAATGAGTTTCAACGTAATTTTTATAAATACGATAAAGCCATTAGTATTTCATCATACAAAAAAGTGTATTGGATACCTAAGCTTCATAATAAAATAACAAAAATTGAAGCAGAATTAAAAGAGTATTTAAAAAAGGATGAAACAACTCAGGACTTAGTATTAATAAAGAGTGAGTTATTAAAAGAACAAGCGTTTTTAAAAGGAAAATATAAATTTGAAAATATTGATAAGTTAGATATTAAAAATTTCACACCACAAGTAGTATCCTCTCTAAAAACCTTTTTAAATAAAATAAACGAGCATTATATTAATTACGAAAAAAAGGCTCGTAAAGAAAAAGAAATTGTAATACAAAAACTCATTACCAAACTAGGTAACGAAAATTATTTAAAATTACAGGAAAGCTATGAGAACGAAAGTTTAAATTCCTTAATGCTAAATAGTAACGATTTTGGTGAAAGATGCTTAGAAAAAGACGGTAGATTAATACAACGCTCAGAGCCAGTGTATTTAGATCCAATAGAATCGAATTATGGACAAGCGCACTTTTTTGCTCCTAATAAAAAAGTGTTTGGTGTTTTATTTCCAACGTTTTGGTTTAATATGATTATTATTTGGTTAATGAGCATCTCCTTAATGATAACTCTATATTTTGATGTGTTTAAAAAAGTATTAGACTTTTTTGGAAACATTAGCTTTAAGAGAGAGAAGTAGTTTTATTTTTTTGTAATTATAAAGTATTATTATAAGCTAGTAAAATACCTTTTATCAATAGATATATTAAGAAAAAACTTATGTCAATTTCATTCGGACTTGCAGTAATTGGATTTATTATCCTTTTCTATATTCGTTGGTTTGCTAATAAAAAATTCACAAGATTGTCTGCAATTGGGGCAATTTTGTTCGGACAGGTTTTCGTAGTAGGTATTATATGGATATTCATAAATTCTACAAATCAAGAAGATGATAGTACTAAACTTAAACATTTTATTTCTAGTAATACATTGACTGTGAAACTCAATAATAAACTTTTGGATTCTGCATCTTCGAATGACTTACTTAAGCATTTAATAACAATTAGAGATGTTCAAGCTCATCATTCTCACCCGGTAGACACCAACAAAGTTGAATTATCTACATCACAATTCACGGTAAATTTATCTCTCGGAAAAGATTCCGAGAAATCAAATGAGTATTGGATTTATTGGATAAAAAACTCTTCATATTATCTAATTGGACGTGTACAAATTAATATGAACCTATTAAGTAGTAGTTAACTAGTGCTTGCTTACCCCCCCCAGATCGCGCGGATATGAAACGTAGATAAATGGGAAGGTATCCCTGCGTTAATAAATGTAAAATAAACTATTATTAAAATCGTTTTAAACTCCATTGTTGGCGTTCAACTTCATTTAAAAATGTCCAAGCAACTAACCGACTTACTTTATTTCCCTGACTCATACTGACTGTATTTACTGTTACTGCTCCAACTTTATTAAGCATAAAATAAATAGATTTTAAATTTTCGCTTTTCGATACCAGAGTTGTAAACCACAAACAGCGCTGTTTAAACTCAACACTCTCTTCTATCATATGAGTAATAAAACCTAATTCGCCACCTTTACACCAAAGCTCGTTTTGTTGTCCGCCAAAATTTAAGGCGCTCGATTTTTGATGTCCTAAATTTTTCCATTTACGTTCAGTAACACTTTGCGCCTCTTTAGCAGATGAATGAAAGGGAGGATTACTCATTGTGATATCAATAAACTCATGCTCTTTAATAATACCATTAAATAATTTCAACGCATTTGGTTGATGCCTGCAATCTATCATTTTTGATAAGCCATTAGCTACCACAATTTGATTGGCAATTTTAATAGAATGGATATCTATATCGGAACCTATAAAATTCCAACCATATTCTTTATTTCCCAGTAATGGATAAATGCAATTCGCCCCTACTCCAATATCCAAAACAGTAATCCGTTTTCCTTTAGGAATTACACCGTCATTACTCGCTGCTAAAACATCAGCTATATGATGAATGTAATCAACTCTTCCGGGAATGGGAGGGCATAAATAATTTGAAGGAATATCCCAAAAATTAATGTAATAAAATTGTTTAAGCAACGCCTGATTCAACGCTTTAACTGCACTAGGATTAGTAAAATCAATCGTTTCAATCTGATGTTGATTAACCAATACATATTGTTTTAACTCAGGGCAATTTTTTATAAGTTCCTCAAAATTATATTGCGAACGATGTTTGTTGCGAGGATGCAACTCATTTTTTTGTTGAGATAAATTATCAGAAGAATCTTTCAATGGGATTGCTGGCTTAGGCTACGAAGTAAAGAAAAATAATACGT
>JAYSTR010000213.1:0-6952 GCA_043719555.1 Bacteroidota bacterium
AGAATTGATAGTCAAGAAGAGGGATTAATGGTTTCATTAATGGAAAAGGCAGGAGAACTTGGTTTATTAGGAGCATCAGTTCCTGAAGAATTAGGTGGATTAGGTTTTGACTTTGTAACATCAATGTTAACCACCGAAGTATTAGGTGCTGGACATTCATTTGCAGTAGCGTTATCAGCACATACAGGCATTGGTACATTGCCGATTTTATATTATGGTAACGAAGAGCAAAAAAAGAAATACATTCCAAAATTAGCATCAGGAGAATGGAAAGCTTGTTATTGCTTAACAGAACCAGGCTCTGGTTCTGATGCTAATAGCGGTAAAACAACTGCTACATTAACTAGTGATGGAAAACATTATCTAATAAACGGGCAAAAGATGTGGATTACCAATGGAGGATTTGCAGATATCTTTACTGTATTTGCAAAAATTGGTGATGATAAAAACTTAACAGCATTTATCGTTGAAAAATCTTATGGTGGTATTACCTTAAATCCAGAAGAACATAAAATGGGTATCAAAGGAAGTTCAACTCGTCAGGTATTTTTTAATGACTGTAAAGTTCCGGTAGAAAATATGTTATCTGATAGAGAAAATGGATTTAAAATTGCCGTTAATATATTAAATATTGGTCGTATTAAATTAGCTGGTGCAGCAATTGGTGGCAGCAAACGTATCTCTACAAGCTCTATTCAATATGCTAATGAGCGTATACAATTCGAAAGAGCTATTTCTAAATACGGTGCTATTCGTTACAAATTAGCAGAACAAGCTATTCGTATCTATGCTTCTGAAAGTGCTACTTATCGTGCATCATATGATATGGAAAACGCTATTGAAGCCTTAATGGCAGGTGGTATGGATAAAGGAAAGGCAACCTTAAAAGGTATAGAGCAATTTGCTGTAGAGGCTGCAATTTTAAAAGTACATGGTTCTGAAACGTTAGATTATACATCTGATGAGGGCGTGCAAATATATGGTGGTATGGGCTACAGTGCAGAAGCACCAATGGATAGAGCGTACCGTGATTCTCGTATCAATCGTATTTTTGAAGGCACTAATGAAATTAACCGTTTATTAATCGTAGACATGATTTTGAAACGTGCCATGAAAGGTGAATTAGATTTAATGGGCCCGGCACAAAAAGTAGCTGCCGAATTAGTTGGAATTCCTGAATTTGCAGAGCCTGATGAAACATTATTTGCTTATGAGAAAAAATTAGTTGGCAACTTTAAAAAAGCCATCTTATTAACAGCTGGAGCAGCAGTTCAAAAATTAATGACTTCATTAAGTAAAGAACAAGAAGTGATTATGAATATTGCAAATATGGCAATAGAAGCATACGTTGCAGAATCTACTTTATTACGTGTAGAGAAATTAGTAAGCATCCGTGGAGAAGCAGCTTGTGAAGCTGAGTTAGCAATTATGCGTTCTTATATTAATTCGGCTTGTGATAAAATTTGGGTAGAAGGTAAAGAAGCTTTAAACAGTTTTGGAGAAGGAGACGAATTACGTATGATGTTAATGGGCTTAAAACGTTACACTAAACAAGAACCATTTAACGCGAAAAATGCGCGTCAAACAGTAGCTCAAAAATTAATTACAGAAAACAAATATTGCTTTTAATAAGTTATAGAAAGCAAATAACTTTTGAATTGTCGCATCGAGCGTTGCAGAGATGTTTTACCTATTAGTCCTCGACTTGGCTCGAACTGACAGTATTGAAATCTGCAATCAATTAAAAATTAAATAAAAAATGGAACACTTTTTTTACGAAGGAAAAGTAATGTGGTCGCAAATAGATTCAAACAATCATTTGCGCCACTCTGCTTATGCCGATTTTGGTGCGCAAGCTCGTTTACAAATTCTTGAAAAAATGGGTTTTAATTCTTCGGTTTTAGAAACGTTAAAAATTGGTCCTATCTTATTTCGTGAAGAATTAATTTATATGCGCGAAATAAAGATTAATGAAACTGTAAAAATAACTTGCGAATTAACTAAGTGCAGAATTGACGGATCTCGTTGGTCGTTTAAACAAATTGTTTTTAAAGAAGATGGTACAGAAGCAGCTATTATTAATGTTGATGGCGCTTGGATTGATATTACAAAACGAAAACTAACAGGATTACCGAAAGATTTAGCGGATGCTTTTATAAGCATTCCAAAAAGTACTGATTTTATTTTAGAAGAAATACCTGTTAAATAAAACTATTGTTAGTTCAATTCAAAAAATACAAAAAACTAATATCAAAATACTACAAAATGAATTTAGAAGAACAATTTGAAGCCGCAAAAAAACGTGTGATGGAATTAACAGAAAAACCATCTAACGAAAAATTGTTAGAGTTATATGCATTAAACAAACAAGCTACGTTGGGCGATTGCTCAGTGCACGGAGAAAAACCAGCTATGTTTGATTTTGTAGCTGCAGCAAAACACAATGCGTGGGAAACAAAAAAAGGATTAAGTACAGAATCTGCACAACAACAATATGTTGATTTTGTTGAGAGTTTATTTTCTAAATAATAGAACGCAGATAACACAGATTCATTTAAGATAAATATGATTTAAATCTTATTAAATTGTATTCAATCTGAGTCATCAGCGTGCCAAAAAAAAGTTCAATATGAAAAAACTAAACATACTTTTTGAAAAAGCAAAAACATCCGCATTTTATTTATGGATATTAAATTTTGTATTGCTAAGAGTTGTTCCGTTTAATAAACCACACAATATAAATGTAACATATATAGGAGACGATGAATTGACTTTATGCGCTAAACCAATTAAAAACAATCAAAATCACGTTAAGGGTATACATGCTTGTTTACTAGCAACTCTTTGCGAATACGCATCGGGGTTAAGTTTACTAACTCATATTTCATCAACCGAATATCGCATCATATTAAAAACAATTAATATGACTTATCATTATCAAGCGAAAACAAATGTATTTGTAACTTTTAAAATGACAAAACAACAAATTGAAAATGATATTATAAAACCATTACAAACTCAAGATGCTGTATTTAGAGAATATACGGTTGATGTTTACGATGAACATAAAAATCATATCTGTACGGGTTTAATTAATTGGCAAATTAAAGCGTGGAAAAACGTTAAAACAAAATAGTTATAATTTATAAAACATGAATTGTAAATTAAATACTCTAAATACTAAAATCTAAATACTAATTTGAAAATAAGTGAAAATAGTTTAAAATGGATGATGCGTTTATATCCACCTATGCTATTTCAACGTATTTGGGTAAAAAATATTCATAAAGATTTTAAAGGCATTGATATTAAAATCAATCGTAGTATTATTACAAGTAACTTTGGTAATTCAACTTTTGGGGGAACCATTTTTTCGGCAACCGATCCGTTTTACGCCCTGCTATTTGGGCAAATTATGCAGCACAAAGGTTTTAAAATAACCGTATGGTTAAAAAGTGCTCAAATAAACTATATTAAGCCTGGTCATTCTGATTTATTTTACACTTTAACCATTTCTGACGAGTTAATAAATGAGGCCGAAAAAGCTTTAACTGATGATGGTAAATTTGTGAAAGAATTGCCTATTGAAATTTATAATAAATCAGGTGATTTGTGCGCTACAGCTCTAAATGAAGTTTATATTCGGAACTTAAATTTCAAGTTTAGTAAAACATAAAAAACTTCATTTATATCTATCTAAAATTATATTTTAACAAAAATTATATTACCTTAGCTCAATAAACAATTTAATATGACAAAAATCAAAAATCTAGTAACATCAATGATTCTTGCAGCTCCATTTACTATAATGGCTCAAGGATTTCAAGTAAATTTACAAGGACAAGTTCAACAAGGAATGGGTGGTGCAGGCACAGGTTTATTAACTGATGGTGCTGCGTTATTTTTTAACCCAGGAGCTTCTTCTTTCTTAAAAGGACACACGGTTAATTTAGGGGTTACACCTACTATTGCTCACGGTCAATTTTTAGATAAAAATACAGGAACTGTTGCAAATACAAAATCACCAGTTGGAACACCATTTGCAGCTTACGCGGCTTTTGAATTAAAAGATTCTAGTAAATTAAAATTAGGTTTAGCAGTTTATACGCCATTTGGTAGCACTGTTAAATGGGAAGATAACTGGGCTGGTCGCTTTGCATTAACTCAATTATCTTTAAAAGCTATCTTTTTTCAACCAACAGTAAGTTATAAAATTAACGATAAAGTTGGTTTAGGTTTAGGTTTTGTTGTTGCAAAAGGTAGTGTTAATTTACAAAAAGACATTCCTGTTATTGACAATAATGGTACTTATGGTCACGCTGAATTAGAAGGAAAAGCAATGGGTTACGGTATTAACTTTGGTTTATATTACAAACCATGCTCTAAATTTTCAGTTGGTTTAAATTACCGTTCAGAAGTAAATATGAATATCAAAAAAGGCGATGCTAAATTTACAGTACCTGCTTCGTTAGCTGATAAATTTCCTAGTGGAAACTTCACTGCATCTTTACCTTTACCAGAAGTTATTACTTTAGGCTTAGGTTATATGCCAACTGATAAATTATCATTTGCTTTAGATGTTAATCATGTTAATTGGGAAACATTTACATCATTACAATTTAATTACGAGCAAAATACTACATCATTAATTGATACATACTCTAAACGTGATTACAAAAACATTTTTGCTTTTAGATTTGGTGGAGAATACAAAGTAACTGAAGGTTTAGCAGTTCGTTTAGGCGCAGCTTATGCACCAACTCCTGTTAAAGATGGTTACATGACTCCTGAGACTCCAGACGCTAACCGTATTAATTATACTGCTGGTATTGGTTATACAGTTAAACAAAAATTTGGTGTTAATTTATCTGTTTATTACACAAGTTTAAAACGTACCGACAGAAACTTCGAAACTAATTTAGAAGGGACTTACCATACTAAAGTTGTAGCTCCAGGTATTTCTTTATTTTATAACTTTTAATCTTATTTATTATGCAAAATATAACAAACAAAACAATATTAGCTGCATTTGCAGTTAGCGCATTAGTTGGTTGTAAACCAAATTTAAAAGCTCCATCTACAAGTGCAGGTAATGTAGATGTATCTAAATACGTAGCATTAGGTAACTCAATTACTTCAGGATTTGCTGATGGTGCTTTATATTATGAAGGTCAAACATTTTCTTATGCGATTATATTAAATGATCAATTTAAAACTGTAGGTGGGGGTGAATTTTCTATGCCATATTTACCTTCTGGCTCTGTTGGTGTTGGTTCATCTGGTAATGCACCTTTAATGTTAGGTTATGGTAATGCTGATTGCAAAGGTAATACATCTTTGGGTCCAATTCCAGTTAATGGAACTGCAGGTGGAGATTTAACTGTATTTACTCCTTTAGCAAGTGCTACCGATTATAATTGTGTTGGTGTACCAGGAGCAAAAGTAGTAACTGCTATTTTTGCTGGATATGGTAATCCTGCAAATGGTGCTGGTAATTATAACCCATTTTTTACACGTATGTTAGCTCCTACTGAATTTGCTTCAAAATCTATGTTAGATAAAGCAAAATCTCAAGGTCATACATTCTTTACTTGCTTTTTAGGTAATAATGATGTTTTAGGCTGGGCTACTTCTGGTGCTACAAAAGATCCTATGTCTCCAATGGGACCAATTCCTGGTGTTACTTTAGGTTTTACTATGAGTTATGATTCTATCATCAATGCAATGACTAGAGGCGGACAAAAAGGAGCTATTGCTAATATTCCAGATGTAACTAGCTTACCATATTTTACTACAGTTCCATCTCGTGGATTAGTTTTATCAGCAGCACAAGCAGCAGGTTTATCTGCAGCTTACGCACCATTAGGGATTTCATTTACAGCTGGCGCGAATGGATTTATTATTAAAGATGCTACAGCTCCAGGTGGAATGAGAAAAGCAACAGCTAATGATTACATTTTATTAACTGTTCCTCAAGATTCTATTAAATGTTTTGGTTATGGATCTACAACAGCTATTCCTGATAAATACGTATTAACTTCCTCTGAAGTTGCAGGTATTAGAACACGTACTGCTGAGTATAATGCAAAAATTAAAGCAGTTGCAGATGCTAAAGGCTTAGCTTATGTTGATGCAAATGCGTTTATGGCTAAAGCAAAATCTGGTATTGCTTATAACGGCGTTGCTGTTAGTGCAACTTTTGCAAGTGGTGGAGCATTTTCTTTAGATGGTATTCACTTAACGCCTCGTGGTAATGCTTTATTAGCTAATGAATTCATTAAAGCTATTAATAGCACTTATGGTTCATCAATTAGAGAAGTAGAAGTTACTAAATACCGTGGTGTAAAATTCCCATAGTATTTAAAAATTATAAATTGATTAAGAAGCTGTCTCAAAAGGACAGCTTCTTTTATTTATATTCGTACCCTAATTTATTTAATAATGAAATTCGTTCATAAACTAATACCTTCAGTAATTATATTGGTTACATTTTTAAATTTTTATCATCCTTATCATATTTGTACCACACAAATTAAATATGACAGTAAAGGAAAAACGATTCAAGTAAGCGCTAAATTATTTACCAATGATCTAGAAACGGCTTTACGAAAACTTACAGGTAAAAAAATTGATTTAATAAATCCTATAAATAAAGAAGAGATGGACTCGGTTGTTAAAGTTTACTTCATTAAACGTTTTCAACTAACAAATAACGATAAAAAAATAATTTTAAATTATGTTGGATTTGAAAAAGAAGATGATTCTATATGGATATACGCTGAATCTAAAAATACAGCTCAACCAAAAAAAATAGCAGTGACTACTAAATTACTATACGATTATTTACATCATCAAGTAAACATTGTGCAAACAGAAATTAATGGTTCGAAACAAAGCAAAAAAATAACAAACCCTGATAATAAATTAGAATTTACTTTTTAAGTTGAACAAA
>JAYSTR010000214.1:0-2781 GCA_043719555.1 Bacteroidota bacterium
GGAATTTTGCTGATGTAGTGTATCCCCTAATTAAAAAACTAATTCGCGGAAGATAATTTTATGTCGCGTTCGATGATTGCCTGAAATTTGTATGTCAGAAATAACAAACTGTTTATCGTCAACACTATCCTTTGTTTGCGACCATACGTTGCTATTTAAACTAAAAGCAAAAATAACAACGTAAATAAATTGATGGTACTTAAATATTAAGGAAGTGCATAAATTCATCGAGTTTATCTCTTAATCCACTTTCAAAATCGCTATGCTGAAAAGATGCTTTTACGATGTAGTTATAACGGTAAAACGTTTGTAAAATACGAGATAAATCTTCGCGATTTATTTTTAAAGTAACTTCTACTTTATTACTGTCGGGCATAGATGAAATATGCGCACTTAAAATTTTAGCGTCATTACCCTCAACAATACTAGCAATTTGCGTTAACGAATAATCAACCTGATTAACCTCTAGTACAATTACACCGCCTACATTTTGTACCGATGCCATGGTAGAAATGTTTTGCAATAATCCTTTTAAGGAAATGCAACCCTTATATTGTTCTTTATCGTCTAACACTGGCATTAATGTTAGGTTAAACGACATCATAACTTTTAATAAATCATAAGTATGCTGATTAATATGAATAATTGGGCGCAATAATTTACCCTTTATATTCATTAAAAGTTCATCAGGATTATTATCATCAATTAACTCATGTTCTGATACCAAACCCAATAATTCGCGCTCATTTACAACCGCTAAATGCGATACTTTAAATTGTTCCATCCAATCCAAAGCCATTTTAACGGTGTCGGTTTGTTTAAGCGGAGGAATTTCGTCGGTTAATAAGTCGGCTACTAGCATGGTTTAAAAATACTATTTTTTTATAATGTTTAACGCCTTGTTGATATTTAATAATTGGACTAAAAACAAGTATATTTGACTTTTAAAATTCTGTTATGGTTTCTTTTGATAATACCGAAAATGCTTTTAAAGCAAAAACAAATACTGATTTAAATCGTTCGTACTGGCTATTTACTATTGTTAGTAAACCGGCCATTGTTAACCTTAGTGCAAAATTAGCGCCAATTGGTATTTCTTTAGGATTTAAATGGTTAATTAAAGCCACTATTTTTAAACAATTTGTTGGAGGAGAATCTATAACAGATTGTAACAATACAATTGCAGAGCTTGGAAAATACAATATAGGTACCATTTTAGATTACAGCGTTGAGGGAAAAGAAGCCGAAGCCGATTTTGATGCCTGCTGTAAGGAAACCATCGAAACCATTCATAAAGCTAAAAACGATAAAAACATTCCGTTTTGCGTTTTTAAAGTAACTGGCTTAGCTCGCTTTGATTTACTAGAAAAAGTAAGCGCCAAAGCAAATTTAACGGATGCCGAAAAAACAGAATACGCTAAAGTTAAAGCTAGAGTTAATCAAATTTGCAAAGAAGCGGTTTTAGCCAAACAATCTATTTTTATTGATGCCGAAGAAAGTTGGATACAACCTGCAATTGATGATTTAGCAAACGAAAATATGGCGGAATTTAATAAGGAATCGGCTATTGTTTATAATACGTTTCAGTTATACCGCAAGGATAGATTAGATTATTTAAAACACTCCATTGCTTTAGGAAAAACAAATAACTACCACGTTGGTGCTAAATTAGTGCGTGGTGCCTATATGGAAAAAGAACGTCAGCGCGCAATCGAAAAAAATTACGCATCACCCATACAAGATACCAAAGAAAACTCTGATAAAGACTACAATTTAGCTTTAGAAGAATGCGTTAAAAACATAGCAATGATGGGACTTTGTGCCGGTACGCATAACGAGCAAAGCTCTATGTACTTAACGCAGTTAATGCAACAACACTCTATTTCAAATTCTGATAAACGTATTTTCTTTTCGCAATTATTAGGAATGAGCGATCATATTAGTTATAACCTAACCATTGCAGGATATAATGTAGCTAAGTATGTGCCGTATGGCCCTGTGAAAGAAGTATTACCTTACCTTATACGCAGAGCACAAGAAAACACAAGTGTAAAAGGACAAACTGGACGTGAATTAGGTTTGATAATTAAGGAAAAAGCGAGAAGAAAATCAAAGTAAAACCTCAATCATTTTTTCGGCAATAGCTTTACTCATTTTGTAATTCGATTCGTGAGTCCAGCCTGCAATGTGTGGTGTTAGTATCACATTTTCACTCTTAATTAAATATTGCATCGGTTCTGGTAAGTCAGTTACATCAACATTCTCAAACGAAACCGATTCGTACTCTAACACATCTAAACAAGCGCCTAAAACTTTGCCTGATTTTAAATGCTGCACTAAATCAGTTGTGTTTAAACATTTACCGCGAGCTGTATTTATAACGTAAATATTCTTTTTAAAGGCTTTTATAAATTCATCGTTAATATAATAATTCGTTTCCGCCGTTAAAGGTAAATGGATACTTACAATATCAGCTTGCTCATAAATTTCATCGAGTGTAGCAGCCTTTATATAATTGTTTCCGTAATCTGTTTTGTATTTATCGTAAGTTAAAACAGTACAATCAAAGCCTTGCAAGCGTTGAGCAAAAGCCGAACCCATATTCCCTAAACCAATAATACCAATGGTTTTTCCTCCAATTTCGTATCCGCGATTTTCTGCACGTTTCCAAATCCCTTGTCTAACCTCAGCATCAGCACGTTTTAAATGATTGAGCAACATTAACAACATCCCTAATGTATGCTCACCAACAGCATCTCTATTGCCTTCGGGCGCATTCAC
>JAYSTR010000215.1:0-18078 GCA_043719555.1 Bacteroidota bacterium
GCTCTTTCATTTATTGGTTCAATTGCTGTTGCATATAAAATGTTTCCTACACCTTTCGAGCGCATTAAAACAGCATTTAAAGTCACCGCTTCTTCCCAAACTATCGACAAGACAGATGCAGAAAGCACAGCTGTTCGTATGTTAATTTGGAATGAAGCGGTTACCATTATAAAACAGAACCTCGTATTTGGTACAACTCCAGGCGATGCTAATAATGCTTTATATAAGGCTTATGAACAAAATGGGATCACTGGCGCATTAAATAAAAAGTTAAATGCACATAATCAATTTTTACAAACCTTTATAGGTACTGGTATTATTGGGTTTGTATTATTATTGTTAATGACTCTTGGCACAATGATTTATGGTTTAATGAAAAAAAATTACATTTTATTATTATTTAGTATTCTTATAATCTTTAATTTTTTGGTAGAATCTATGTTGCAAGCGCAAGCCGGATTTATATTTTTTGTGTTTTTTAGTTGCCTATTTTTAAAATACAATTTACATCTATCAACTAAAAACCAATAACTAAAAACTAAAAACTATTTGGTATGATTCCATTTTCTCCTCCTCGCATCGACGATAAAATAATAGCTGAAGTAACAGCAGCTCTTAAATCAGGTTGGATTACAACAGGCCCGCGCACCAAAGATTTTGAAAAAAAATTAACTGCTTATTGTGGTAACCAAGCAACCTTATGTTTAAACTCTGCAACGGCTGGTTTAGAAGTGATGTTGCGTTGGTTTGGAGTGGGTGAGGGTGACGAAGTTATTTTGCCGGCATATACATATTCTGCAACAGCCAATGTGGTTATCCATTGTGGTGCAAAGCCTGTGTTTGTAGATGTGAATGCAGATGATTTTAATATCAATGTGTCTAATATCGAAAAAGCAATAACGGCAAATACAAAAGTGATTATGCCTGTTGATTTTGCAGGTTTTCCTTGCGATTATAATGAGATTAATCAGTTAGTTGTAAAACATAAATTGCAATTTAAACCAAATTCTAAAAATCAGGAACTGTTAGGACGTATTATGGTATTATCCGATTCTGCTCATTCTTTTGGTGCTGATTATCATTCAAAAAAATGTGGTTCATTAACGGATGTTTCTGTGTTTTCATTTCATGCTGTTAAAAATTTAACAACAGCCGAAGGTGGTGCTATTGCTCTTAATTTCCCTGAACCCTTTGATAATACTGAGATATACAATTACTTATGTATGTATACTTTACACGGGCAAAATAAAGATGCTTTAGCTAAAACTCAAAAAGGAAATTGGAAGTATGATATTATCGAAGCAGGTTATAAATGTAATATGACGGATATGTCTGCAGCCATTGGTTTAATTGAACTAGAGCGCTATGATAACGATACACAGTTAAAACGTAAACATATTTTCGAAACGTATCAGGCAGCTTTTGCAAAAGATGCACGTTTTCAATTACCAGTTTATCAAACAACTACAAAAACAGGTTGTTTTCATTTGTATCCATTGCGTATAAATAATATTACCGAGCAGCAACGCGATGCTATTATGAAAGAAATATTTGATTGTGATGTGTCAGTTAATGTTCATTTTATACCTGTTCCAGCAATGACATTTTATAAAAACCTTGGCTACGAAATTAAAAATTACCCTACTACTTACGATAATTTTAGCAGAGAAATTTCTTTACCCGTATTTTATAATTTAACCGATGAGCAAATGCAAACTGTTATTAGTGCAGTTATTAGTTCCATAAATAAGGTATTATTGTAATAACGTACATTTTAGTAACACGTTGGTATTGGCGCGTAGGTTTTGACGAAACGGTGCGAACTACTAATTTTTAGGTGGCATTGCGAAGATTGTGCGATAAAAATTTGGAGTTAGTGTTTCGTCTTGAATTTTTTGTTACTTTTTTTTCAAGAAAAAAGTAAATAATAATATTATATAATATTCTTTGGACGTGCCCTTTCAGGTCGGGCTGTCGCTACAAGCATTTACTTCACTTCGTTCCGTAAATGGCTTTTCGCTTGCATCCCTCACGCAAATTAAAAAAGTATTTGTATTTTTACATTTAATATGACAATTGCTATTTATGCCCGTAACACAAAAGATAATCATCCCGATTATATTGAGCAGTTAATTATTTTATCTAAAACCGAAAATTTTAAAATTGTTGTTTTTACAAACTATTTAGAGCATTTAAATTCAACGTTTAATAAATCCTATGCTTTAGAAACATTTTCTAATTCAGAGCAACTCATTGCAAAAGCAGATTACGTTATTTCCTTAGGTGGTGATGGTACTATGCTCGAAACTTTAGAGTTTGTACGTAACTCTGGTATACCAGTGCTAGGTGTTAATACAGGGCGTTTAGGGTTTTTAGCAACCGTTTCAAAAGAAGATTTTGTTAAGGCTATTTTATTACTCTCTAAAGAAAAATTTACACTTGATAAACGCGAGCTAATAGAGTTAGAAAATTCCCAGAACTTATTTAACGAAGTTAATTATGCGCTTAATGAATTTACAATTCATAAAAAAGAAACAGGGGCAATGATTAACATAGACACATACGTTGATGATGTTTTCTTAAATTCTTATTTTGCAGATGGTTTAATTATATCTACACCAACAGGCTCAACAGCCTATTCTCTTAGTTGTGGCGGACCAATTATGGTGCCCGATTCTGATAACTTTATTTTAACGCCCATTGCGCCACATAATTTAAATGTAAGGCCAATTGTTATTTCAAACAATCGAACTATCAAATTTAAAGTCAGTGGCCGTAGTGATAGTTTTAATATTTCTTTAGATGCAAGAAGTCAATCACTTAAAAGTAGTTCGGAATTAATTATACGCAAAGCTGATTTCAGATTTAATATGATTAACCTCGAAGGTCAGCATTTCTTCGAAACGTTGCGCAATAAATTATTTTGGGGAGTTGATAAAAGGCATTAACTAAACTAAAACTTTAATTTCTTTAGCTAAATCAATTGCTTTTTGTTTTACTACATCAATGTTACTACTTATAGTATCGTGCGTTAAAACAACTGCCATCCGTCTGTAAGGGCGCGTAGTTGGTTTGCCAAATACACGCACATCTGTTTGCTTGTTATTTAATACAGTTTCAATTCCTGTATAACTCGGTTTAATACCATCTTGTGTAGCTAATACAACAGCCGATGCTCCGTTTTTTTCTAAAGTAATTTCAGGAATCGGTAATCCTAAAATAGCACGTGCGTGTAACTCAAACTCACTAAAGTTTTGCGTACCAGCTAAAGTTACCATACCAGTATCATGTGGTCGTGGCGATAATTCCGAAAAATAAACACCTTTATCCGTTAAAAAATATTCAACACCCCAAATACCATTACCTGTTAAAGCTTTAGTTACTTTGGCAGCCATTTCTTGTGCTTCTTTTAAATGCTCGGGACTAATAGCACATGGTTGCCAGCTTTCCTGATAATCGCCACGCTCTTGTCTGTGACCAATTGGTGGGCAAAATAAGGTATGACCATTTTGTTGCGTAACCGTTAACAACGTAATTTCCGAATTAAATTTTATGAATTCTTCAATAATCACTTCCTTGTAATCTCCACGAGAACCTTCCATAGCATAGTTCCACGATTTTTCAATATCATCTAAAGATTTTACCACACTTTGTCCTTTGCCACTACTACTCATAAGCGGTTTAACAACACAAGGAATACCAATCGTATGAATAGCCGATTTAAAATCTTCTAATGTAGTTGCATATAAATAGTTGGCAGTGCGTAATCCTAATTCTTTGGATGCTAAATCGCGAATAGCTTTACGGTTCATTGTAAAATTGGCGGCTTTAGCACTTGGCACAACCGTCATACCTTGTTTTTCGTAATCATAAAAACGTTCCGTACGAATGGCTTCAATTTCCGGTACAATTAAATCGGGTTGGTGTTTAGCAATCACGGCGTCTAATGCGTCGCTATCCAACATATTAATCACTTCAAAGGTATGAGCTACTTGCATAGCTGGGGCATTTTCGTAAGAATCAACTGCTATAACATATTGCCCCAAACGTTGTAAAGCAATAACCACTTCTTTTCCTAATTCACCTGATCCTAATAATAAAACTTTTTTCTGCATAATAATTTAAAAACGTAATGTTAATGTTGCTGGTAATTTATCTTTTAATATACCAAAGTATAAGCCGTAACCTGCCGCTAAACCTATAGAACCACCTATGAGCGATTGTATGCGTCGGCGTGTGCGCGAAACCCTTTCGTAACCAAGGATGTAGGCATCCTGCTCAATGTAATTAGGATTACTAACCGTACTATGTCTTATTTTTATTTTAGTAATACCACTTAAGGCCATATAACCGTATGGGAATACAGGTGCAAAAAATAAACCTAAACCACCACTTGCTAAACCTACTAAGCCAGCGCCAATTAAAGAGCCTGGAGCTCTAAAACCTTTGTGCGCATCGCGCTCGCCATACATATAGTATAGCATTTCGTCGCGGGTAAAATAATTGCCTTTAAGTGTATCTTGGGTATAATAATAATCGGTAAAGCCATTGCCATATTTTACACAATATATTTGGTCGTACTCGTAATGTAGTTTTTCGCTAGGTTTTTCTGGGTTTAAAATAGTAACCGCACCAATTAATGTATCTATTACTTTTTCAACTACCATTCTACCATTCATCAGTAAAATAGTGTCTTTATTTTGAGCAGATAATTGAGTCGTAAAAAATAAAAACAAACAACTCATTAAAATAAAACGTGTCATACAAAAATGGGGTTAATAGATAACAAGTTTACGAATTATCTGTTTGATTTGCTAACGGCTGGTTTTTAACGTTAGACTAAATGTTTGTATTTTAATTAGTTATATTTGACACGTAACTAGGGAATGCAAATTGAGAATTTAAGTTACAAATTAGTGAGCTTATTTATGAAGATTCAGATTTTTACTTGCCCAAATATTCCAATAGATTTTTTAGAGTCATTGAGACTAGCAATGAATTATAGTTTTATTTCTAAGACTGATATTTATAATTGGGCTATATCTTCAATTGGATTAAAGGATTCCTTTGACCCAATTCTTTTGGATATTATAGATGGTAAGGAAACTGATGGAAGAATTATTGATTACTCAATAAAAAAAATAACAGAACATAAATTGGAAATAAAATATTCTAAACGGATTTTAGTTTCATTTATAGGTAAAGATTTAGCAGAGAATAAAATAACTCACAAAGAAACTGCTGCGTTCTTATATAAATTATATTTTGATTTAGATTTTGAGGATTCAGAAAAAAATAGATTCTACAGCTTTGACTATGATATACTCTTTTCTGAATTTAATTCACCTGAAAAATTAAACCAAATATATAAGGATTTAGAAAATGTTCTTATTCCATATTTAGATTTGAATTTTGAAAATCATTCTGATTGGGAGAAAATAAACAAATTAATCAATAGCGGCACCTAAATAGTTGATATTTTCCACTTACAAAAATTAAGTAATATTATAAATCTAAACAATTATTTATTTATCGATTTTTAATTTATATAAATTTCAGAGCCTTATAAGTATCACAAAAATTAAAAACGTATTAGAAACCATATCCAACATAAAAAAAGTAAATAAAGTAGTTTTTTTGCAAGCTTTACTTTTTGATATTAGAGTTGTTAAAATTATTTGGTTGTGAAAAATGCAACAACGAATTTAATAAAACTAATTCTCAAATTTAAACGCTACCGAACTTGGATACATAATAGTTTCGCTATTGTGTGTAAACTTTTTTAAAGTTTCCTGAGCTTCGGGTAACTCAAATACTTCTTTAATGTTCCGAATTTTACCAATGGGAATATCGTGTTGCAGGCAATTATTAAATAGAACATCAAAAGTTAGTTGAGCTATTTTTTCATTCAATAGTTTGTATAGTTCCACACGATTAAGTACACGTTGTTGGTTGTTTGCATAATTAATGTGCGTGGCTATTTCCTTACAATTTAAAACAGTACATAAGTTTATAAATTGTTTATCGCTACCAATAGCAAAGGTAATTTGGTGCTTGTCGACTGTTGTAAAAATTTCTCCATAAGGTGCAATGTTTGGATGCAATGAGCCTTGAGCCAATGGTAAGTGATGCGCTATTAACCAATTGGTTGCTTGGTTGGCCAAAGAGGCAATGGCCGCATCAAATAATGATACACTCATGTGCGTTCCTGTATTAGTTTTGTAGCGATGTAACAATGCAATTAATATGGCTTCTTTTAATTGATGTCCAGCTAATACATCAATTAAAGCAACGGGCATTTTAAGAGGTGTAGCATTTTTTTCGCCATTCATAAACATAAAACCACTTTCAGCTTGTAGTATTAAATCGTAAGCAGTACGTGGATTGCTAGCTCCAAAACCATTAATGCTCGCATAAATTAATTGAGGATTAATTTGTTTAAGTGTTGTGTAATCTACTTTTAACTTTATATCATCACCACTTTTATAATTTGTTATAAGAATGTCGGCATCCTTAATGATGTTATAAAATGTTTGTAAATCTGTTTCTAATACTAAGTTTAAAAACTGTACTTGCTTATTGGCATTAACAGACCAATAGTAGGCCGACTCATTATTAGAACTATCTTCTGAGGATAATTTCCAGCTACGAGTTACATCTCCCTTTGTTTTAGGGTTTTCTATTTTAATAACTTGTGCTCCTAATTCGGCAAAAAATAAACCAACCGATGGACCAGCTAAAACACTGGCTAATTCAACAACTTTTAAATCAGAAAAAATGGTTTGTGTATTCATGGATGATTTAAATGTAAACATTAATTCAAAATTACACTATCCTTTAAATTAAAACTTAATTCATTAAATTAGCCGCTTCTTATGTTTTTATATAATCTTGGTATACGTTTATTTGTAGTTAGTTTAAAATTAGCAGCGCTATTTAAACCTAAGGCTAAGCAGTGGGTAAATGGTCGCAAAAATTGGAAACAACAATTAACAGCTAATGTTAAGGAGTTGGGGTTAGAGCAAGCAATATGGTTTCATTGCGCATCATTAGGGGAATTTGAGCAAGGTCGCCCTGTTATCGAAAAAATAAAACGAGAACATCCAAATCAAAAAATTGTATTAACTTTTTTTTCGCCATCGGGTTACGAAATTCAAAAAAATTATCCTTTAGCTAATCTGGTAATGTATTTACCTGCTGATACTGCTAGTAATGCCAAACAGTTTTTAGCTATTTTAAAACCAAAACTAGCTGTGTTTGTTAAATACGAGTTTTGGTTAAATTATTTATTTGAGTTAGAAAAAAATCGTATCCCAGCATTTTTAATTTCAACGGTTATTAAAAAACATCAACCATTTTTTAAATGGTATGGTGGTGTTTTTCGCAAAGGCTTACATACCTATCATACCATTTATACTCAGGATGTATACTCCTTGCGCTTACTCAAATTATTAAAAGTAACATCTGGTGTGCTTGCTGGCGACACTCGTTTTGATAGAGTGTTGCAAATATGTTCAGCACCAAAAAAAATGAGTGATATTGAACAATTTTCAGCTAATGCCTTTGTATTAATTGCTGGCAGTTCCTGGCAAAAAGACGAGGAATATTTATTGGAAAGCTATGTATTACTAAAAGATAAAAATCCTTCGTTAAAATTAATTATTGCCCCACACGAAATTGATAAACGTAATATAGATCGTTTAAAAAATTTATTGGCAAAACATCAATTGCCTTATCATTTATTTTCTGATAATTCAACAAACTACGAGCATCGTATTTTAGTGATTGATGCTATTGGATTTTTATCATCGGTGTATCAGTATGGTACATTGGCTTTAATTGGTGGAGGATTTAATAATGGTATTCATAATATTTTAGAACCAACTGTTTACGGTTTGCCAGTTTTATTTGGTCCTAATTACGATAAGTTTAATGAAGCGTATCAGATGATAGATTTAAAAGCAGGGTTTGTATTTAATACCTCACATGAACTAACTATTTATTTAAATTTGTTTTTGAGTGATGTTTCAGAATTAGCAAACACTTCGCGCTTAGCAAAAAATTATGTGCGCAAAAATTCAGGCGCTACCGATTTAATTGTAAAAGAAATAAGCACGTATTTTAATTAAAAATTCTTCGTCATTGCGAACGTAACAAAGTGGAGTGAAGCAATCTCATCCTTTGTTTTAGATTACTTCGTCGTACCTCCTCGTAATGACGAATAGTATATGCTACAAAAACTCCTAGTCTCGGTGGCGAATAAAACTTTACAATTCAATAATTGCATCTGCATTTCGCAAAGCCGAATCGCGGTGACTAATAATAATAGTCGTTTTATCTTTCATAATCGATTTTAAATTAGTTAAAATCAAATCTTCGGTTTCTACATCAACGGCAGATAAGCAATCATCAAAAATTAATATCTGAGGTTTGCTAATAATAGCACGTGCAATAGAAATGCGTTGTTTTTGCCCACCCGATAAGGTAACGCCGCGCTCACCAATCACTGTTTCAAAACCATTAGGAAAACTCATAATATTATCATACACGCCTGCATCCTTAGCGGCTTGTGTAATTTCATCATCAGTATATGTTTGATTAGTAGAAAACGCAATGTTGTGTTTAATGGTATCTGAAAACAAAAAAACTTCTTGTGGAACATAACCAATACTTTTTCGTAATTCAAAAACATCGTATTGTTTAATCGGGTTATTATCAATTAAAATTTCACCTTCAGTTATATCATATTGGCGTGTTATTAAATTTGCTAACGTCGATTTTCCTGCACCAATCTGACCTTTAATACCAAGTGTTTTTCCTTTTTCTATACAAACAGATAAATTGGATAATGCTTTAATGCCATTATCGCTATAGGTAAACGATACATTTTTGAATTCTATTTTCCCTTCAATTTTTTTAGTAATTGTTGGTGTATTTATAATCGTTGATTTTTTATTAAGTAATTCATCAATACGTGTTTGAGAAGCCGCAGCACGCTGTATAAGCGATGTAACCCAACCTAAGGAGGCAAAAGGCCATGTTAATTTATAGACATAAAAAATAAATTCTGTAATATTACCAGGTGTAATGGTATTAGCAATAACTAATTTGCCTCCATACCAAACGGTTACAATTACACTTAAACCAACCATCAAAATCATTACTGGCTGAAAAAAGGCTTCTACAATTGCTAATTGTAAATTTTGTTTTTTATAAATTGAATTTAATTTATGTAGTTCATTGATGTAATGGTTTTCGCGCGCGTAGGCTTTAATAACTCGTATAGCCGAAAAAGTTTCTTGTGTGTGTGATGTTAAATTAGATAACCCTTGTTGAACAATCGTGCTTCGTTTATTAATTAAATCAGAAACCTTATAAATTAAAAAAGATAAAATAGGTAATGGAGCAAAAACTAACAACGTTAATTCCCAATTAATTTGAAACATAAAAAATAAAACAACCACCAGTGTGGCAAAGGTGTTTATTAAATACATAATAGCAGGACCAGTATACATACGCACCTTGCCAATATCTTCGCTAATGCGGCTAATTAAATCGCCTGTGGTTTGTGTTTTATAAAACGAAACATCTAATGCTTGATAATGTTTATACAAATCATTTTTTTGATCAAATTCAATTAAGCGACTCATTACAATAATGGTTTGTCGCATTAAAAATAAAAACAAACCACTGGTTAGCGCAAGCACAAATAATGTCAATCCAAACCATAAAATTTTGGTGGTGTCAATATCTTTGTGGTTAGATATTTGAAATACAATTTCATTGGTTGCATCGCGCACCACAACACCTTGGTATAACGAAAAAATAGTCGAGAGAAATACAAACAATGCCCCAAATAATAAACGCCATTTGTGTTTAAACAAATAAACATTTATTGATAAAAGAGAGCGCATAAATTATTTACCTAATAAATTTAATTGTAACAACAATTTTTTAGAACACAGATGGCGCAGATTTTATGTGATTTTTTTAAGATAAAAATTAAAAAATATATGTTTTAAAATCTATTTGAATCTTATTAAATCAGTAACATCTGCGTTCCCTTTTCAATTTTAAAAAAATTAAAACTTCAAGTGCTTAACAGAAATACCAGCTTTTTGTAATTCCTTTAAAGAATCAATACCAATACGTAAATGATCAGTTACATAATCTGTAGTTACTTTTTTATCACTTTCTTCGGTTTTAACACCTTCTGGTATCATTGGTTGGTCGCTCACTAACAATAAAGCCCCTACAGGAATTTCGTTATAAAAACCAACACTAAAAATTGTAGCTGTTTCCATATCAATGGCCATTGCACGTAACGTACGTAAATAATCTTTAAACTTTTCGTCGTGTTCCCAAACTCTGCGGTTAGTTGTGTAAACTGTTCCCGTCCAGTAATCGCGACCACTTAAACGAATTGTGTATGAAATCGCTTTTTGTAAATTAAAAGAAGGTAATGCAGGCACTTCACTCGGAAAATAATCGTTTGATGTTCCTTCGCCTCTAATGGCTGCAATAGGTAAAATTAAATCGCCTATTTCATTTTTCTTTTTTAAACCACCGCATTTTCCTAAAAATAAAACTGCTTTAGGATGAATAGCTGTTAGTAAATCCATGATAGTAGCAGCCATTGCGCTACCCATACTAAAGTTAATAATTGTAATTCCGTCGTATGTTGCAGATTGCATTGGCCTATCTTGGCCATCAATTTCAACACCATTCCATTCGGCAAACATTTTAACGTATCCGCCAAAATTTGTTAGTAATATATATTGTCCAAATTCATCTAGTTGTTTTCCTGTATAACGTGGTAGCCAGTTATTTACAATTTCTTCTTTTGTCTTCATAAAATTTTATCTTTACCAAAGTTAATAAATATTGTGTCACAACCTGTATTAAATTTTCCTGCTATCATTCCTCGTTATCAAAAAAACGACAAAGGTACTGTGCAACTATTTGATGCTATTCGTAAAAAATTTATTGATTTAACGCCTGAAGAGTGGGTGAGGCAACATTTAATTCATTTTTTGATAGAAAATTTAAACGTCCCTAAATCTAAAATTGCTATTGAAAAACAATTAAAATTAAATAATACCATTAAGCGAACTGATGTTTTAGTTTACGATTCAGGAATTACACCATTATTATTAATAGAATGTAAGGCCCCCGAAATAGAATTGAATCAAGCCACTATTAATCAGGTTTTTAATTATAATTTAACGCTCCAAGTCCCATTTATTTTACTGTCTAATGGTTTGATTCATATTTTTATCGATAATTCTTCAGAAAAACCACAAATTGTTAAAAGCATTCCCTCATACACTGAGATGCTCAGTAAAATTTAAATTAAACTTAATTTATTGATAATCAGTAGTTTTGAAACAATTAAAAGCTATTGTATAGGTTATGTTAATAACTCCACTCAATAAAAGTAAAAAAAAAGTTGCGTAGCTCAAAAAAAACAACATCTTTGTAAAAGTCAAAAAATTAATATAATAAGGTGATGATCAACAAAATAACTGTTTTAACAATGATGATGGCAACATCATTAGCTGTTAGTGCATTTACGCCTGATGAAAAACCTATTAAAGATGACGGAAAGAAAAAAGCTGCATCCAAGCGTGACGATACAAGTAAAGTCGTTTTAAATGCCGCTTTACTAACGATTAATAATGAGATAGAAGAAGAGGAAGAAGAAGTTGACTCGTTATTAGCATTCCCTTCAAACGATTTATATTCAAGCTGGGATACATCAACCATTCACCCATATTCATTTGTCGAGAGCTTTAAACAAGAAGAAGCTACTATTTCTTTAACAGAACCTACAGACTGTGGCTTTGTATTGCCATTTAAAGGATCAGTTACTTCGGAATTTGGCTGGAGACATCGCCGCCCACATTACGGTACAGATATCGATTTGGAAACAGGCGATAGAGTAGTGGCGGCATTTGATGGAATGGTGAGGATAGCAAAGCTTAATCGTAGTTATGGTAATGTCGTTATCATCCGTCACAATAATGGTTTAGAAACAGTGTATGCACATTTATCAAAAATAACTGTAGAAGTAGGGCAGCGAATTGAAGCAGGTCAAGAAATTGGATTAGGTGGAAATACAGGACATTCTTTTGGTTCGCATTTGCATTTTGAAATGCGCTATTTAGGGCAAGCTATTGATGCCGAAGATTTTATAAATTTTGAACAAGGAAGTTTAAAGAAAAACGACTGTGTAATAACAAAAACTGATGTTATAAATAAATACGATTTAAGAGCATTACACAACCGTCATAAAAAAGATTTAAACTTTGCGCATCATTCGAAAAATGTAAAAATCAAAGGAAAAAAAGGCAAAGCTTACAAAATACGTAAAGGTGATACTTTAGCAAAAATAGCAAAACGTAATCATACAACTGTAAAGGCACTTTGTAAAAAGAACGGAATTAAAGCTGGCAAAAAACTAAAAGCTGGCCAAAAAATTAAAGTTTAATAAATTTTTATTTGTATAATATTTAAAACCATCTGTAATTTATAGGTGGTTTTTTGTTTTTTGTAAATTCTACTATGAATTTTATCCAAAATATTGGCTCAATATTAAATTTTAATCACCAAAAAGTTAAATTTATGCACAATAAGTTGTGGTATTTATTATTTAGTTTATTTTTGTATACGTTAAGCGAACATCCTATAAGAAAAAAGCGTTTCTAGTTTTTTTATCTTTAACCGTTTAAGTATAAAATAAAAACATTTAAAACAATAAACATGAAAAAAACTTTACTTAGTTTATCATTAATTACATTAAGCTTTTTAGGAAAAGCACAAAATTGTTCAGAGTTATTTATTTCTGAATATGCTGAAGGGTCTGGTAATAATAAAGGGATTGAATTTTATAATCCTACCAATGCATCAATTAATTTGAGTAATTACCGTTTAGTGCGTTATTCTAACGGATCGGCAACTGGTTCAGACAGTACTGATTTAGTTGGAACAATTGGTTCATATTCTACATTTGTACTTGTTAATGGTCAAACGTCTGGTCCAGCAACTTCTCCGGCATGTAACCCAGCTATGCAAGCTTTAGCGCAACAATTAGATCATGCTTATCCTGCGCCAACTTATGTTAATGGTGATGATGCTATGGCATTAGTAAAAAAAGTACCTTATGCTTTAATAGATATTTTTGGCGAAATTGGTGTACAGCCAACTACCGCTTGGAGCGATCAACCGCCCTATGATGGTACTGCAGGTAAATGGTGGACAAAAGACCATTCATTACAGCGTAAATCTTCTGTAATGCAAGGGGTAGCATCAAATCCAGCACCATTTAATGTTACATTGGAGTGGGATTCGTTACCAAAAGATAATTGGAGTAAATTAGGAACTCACTTATGCAATTGTAATACAGTTGGTATTAAGGAACAAACTAAACATGTAAATTTTAATGTGTTTCCTAATCCATCAAACGGTAACGATTTAAGTTTAGTAAGTGATAAAAATATTACATCAGTAAAAATATCAAATACAATTGGTCAAGTTATCTATTCACAAGCAACTATTACTAACCAAACAAAAATAACTTTAAACGATTTAAATTTAACTAAAGGAATTTATTTTGTAACAATAGTAAACGAAGTGGGTACAAAAACTCAAAAAATAACCATTCAATAAATATATTTTAAGTATAATTTAAAAGGGCTGATTTTATCAGCCCTTTAATATTTTAAAGGCATGTTAAAAAGATATTTCTTCATTATTTGTTCTGTTTTAAGTTTTATAGCATCTGCTCAGGATAGCTCAAAAGTAATTTTATCAGGTTCTATTAAAGATGCCGAAAACGGCGAAGCCTTAATTGGCGCTACTATTTTGGTAAAAGCTGGCGTAGGTGCAGTGGCCGATTTAGACGGTAATTTTGTATTAACGTTACCGAAAGGTGATTATGTGATAGAAGCATCCATGTTGGGATATGGAAAATACACACAAAAAGTAAAGTTATATGCCAACAAAAAAATTGAAATAAAGCTAGAAAATAAAACCTTAGATGAAGTTGAGGTAGTAGCCGATATTGCAAAGATTAGAGAAACACCAGTGGCCTTTAGCTCAATATCTGCAACTAAAATTCAGGAAGAATTAGGAGGGAAAGATATTAGTATGATTGCAAATACGACGCCAGGTGCTTATGCAACATCGCAAGGTGGTGGAGCCGGAGATTCGAGAGTAACAATACGTGGGTTTGACCAACGTAATATAGGCGTATTGGTAGATGGTATTCCCGTAAATGATATGGAAAATGGGAATGTTTTTTGGAGTAACTGGGATGGGCTAAAAGATATTACTAAAAGTATGCAAATACAACGAGGTTTAGGAGCTTCAAAACTTGCAATTTCATCAGTTGGAGGTACTATGAATTTTATTACTAATGGTATTGATAGTAAAAAACAATTACTAGTTAAAAAGGAATGGGGTAATAATAGAGCTAATGTTATGAGTATGGCCTACAATTCTGGACTTATAAATAACAAATGGGGCTTTACTTTAGCCGGAAGTTACAGAAGCGGTGATGGTTGGGTAAAAGGAACGTGGTATGATGCTTATTCTTATTTTGCAAAAATACAATTTATGCCTAGTCCAAAACATATTATTAGTATTGGTGCAAATGGAGCGCCTCAGTCTCACGGTCAAAGATTTACAAAAATGCCAATAGCAGTATATAATATTGGTGATGCCCAAAAATTAGGAGTTAATATTAATGATGGTTATATGACTGGTCTTTTAGGTAATGGATTTATTCCAGATACAGTTTCAAACACTGTAAGAGATGTTAATTGGAATCCTGATATGATATTGTTAGATAAGACAGCACTATTAAATGAGAGAGTAAATAAATTTCATAAACCCCTTTTTAATTTAAATCATTTTTGGAAAATAACTGAGAAAACTACATTATCTACAGTATTATATATGTCAATAGGAAGAGGAGGTGGTTCAAACTTCTCTCAATCTGGAACTACAAGAGATCTGGCAACGGGATATTATGTTAAAAATACTCCAGCCATTAATAATTCATTAAGTAATGCTTATCCAGGGGAAAGAAAGCAAAATACAATACTTCGGATGCAAAATAACAGCCATAATTGGTATGGAGTATTATCTACAGCAACTTCTAATTTGAATAAGTTTTTAACTTTCACTTATGGAATAGATGTTCGATATTATGAAGGTTATCATACTAATACAGTTTATAATTTATTAGGCGGCGATTATTATCAAGAACAATCAAATCCATTAGTAAATTCAAAAGATAAAAAAAACTTAGCAAAGAGAAAAAATGACCTCTATGGAGTTGATAATATTGGTTATGTAAAGTGGGGGGGGCTATTTAGCCAAGTAGAATACAAAAAAAATAAAGTATCTACTTTTTTGACTATATCTGCTTCAAAATCCGGTTATAATAGAAAAGACTATTATAAAAAGAAGGATGTTTTTATTGATGGACAAAAATATGAACAAGTTGTTGGATTCGGAGAAACTTATTTTAATAATGGCACTCAAACTCTTGTAGCAGTTCAAAATTCAACTATTACAACAAATGGAGATACAACTTTTGTTAAACAATTTAGTAATTCAACTAAACAATCAATTTTAAATGCGAAATCAGTAGATTTTGATTCTGATGCTGCTAAAATATCTGAAACTGGCTGGAAATGGCAGCTAGGTTATACAATCAAAGGAGGAGCAAATTATAATATTAACGACCATCATAATGTATTTGTAAACGTAGGAATTATGCAAATACCTCAAAAATTAGCAAATGTATTTTCAAGTTCAAATAAACTTGTTAAAGATTTTAAACCTCAAAAAGTAAACTCTTTTGAGGTAGGTTATGGTTTGAAATTTAATAAGTTTTATTCTAATGTTAATTTATATTATACAACCTGGGCTAATCAACCACAATCACCTACAATCATTGATAATGTTTCTTATAATATAAATGGAGTAAATGCATTATATAAAGGTTTTGAATTTGATTTTACTTATAAATTTATAAAGCAAATTGAAATAGAGGGATTATTTTCGGCAGGAGATTGGAAATATACATCTGGAGGAATTGTAACTGTTGTTGATGCAAATGGAGTAGAAACTGATGCATTGGATTATGATGCAAAAAATATTCATATGGGTAATGCGGCGCAAACTCAAGCTGGACTTGGAGTGAGATTAATGCCAATAAAAGGCTTTTATTTAAAGCCTCGGATTACATATTTTGCGAAAAACTACTCAAATTTCAATGCAATTGATTTAAGAGCAGTTTATGATTCAAATGGAAAATTGCTTCAAGATGATAGAGCTAAAGAGAGTTGGAAAATGCCTAACTATTATTTTTGTGATTTAAGTGCTGGATATGAAGTTCCTTTTAAAGATTTTAAAGTTAATATATATGGAACTGTTAATAATTTTTTAAACACTCGTTATATTAGTGATGCACAAAATAATGGTTTTAATAATAATTATAACCAAAGCTTTAGTGCCGGTTCTGCTTCTGTTTATTATGGGGTTGGCCGTACATATACTATTGGCACCAAACTAACATTTTAATAATAATAACTAAAATAAATAACATGAAAAAAATAAAACTATTTGCAGCTTTGTTAGGTTTAGGTATTGCAAATGCAAATGCTCAGTGTCCACTACCTACGGGCTACAACTTTGAAAATTTTATTTCAACTACAAGTTTTACTCCTTGTACTACAGGTTGGTCGAGTAACATTGGTGGTACATTTACTTATGCAACAGGCCAAGTTGGTTTAGCTGCAAAAATTGATATCGCAGGTGAGTATGTGCAATTAAATGCCGCCGATGTAATGGGCGTAGTAAGCTATTATGCAAAAGGCTGGAATACAGGCGGTGCATGGTCTGGAACCTTTAAATTACAAGAATCGGTTGATGGTACCACTTGGACAGACTTAACAACGTTTGCTAATACGTTAAGTAGTACAGCATACACTAACTATACTGTAACACCAAATTCAAACTCACGTTATTTAAAATGGATTTTATCTACAAAAACTACAGGAAATAATGTCGGTTTAGATGAGATTAATGTAGCTGCAGCTGTTGTTACAGCTCAAGAGATTAATGTAAAACAATCAGGTACTTCTATTTTATCAGGTGGTAATTCAACATTATTTAATTCAGCAGTAGGAACTCCTACAACTGTAGGTTTTACCATTGAAAATTTAGGTACAGTATCAGCTTTATCAATTACTTCGTTTGCAATTACTGGACCAGCTGCCGCTGATTTTGCTGTAACAGCTCCGTCGGCACCTGCAAGTGTAAATGCATCATCTAATATTCCTTTAACGTTATCATTTAATCCTTCTGCATCAGGAACTCGTTCTGCTATTTTAACTATTAATAATAATGATGCGAATGAAGGTGCTTATGTAATTAACTTAAATGGTATTGGTGGTAATTTAGCAACCGAGCCAATTGCTCAGCCTTCAGGGCTAAGTTTTTCTAATATTAAATCGTACCGTGCAATGGCCAGTTTTTCAATGGCAACTGGTGTCACAAATGGTTATTTAATTTTAAAAAAAGAAGGTGCATCTGCAATTACTGATGTGCCAGTGGATGGTGTTTGGTATAAAGTAGGAGATGCTATTGGAACAAGTAAAGTTATTTACACTGGAAATGGAACAGCTTTTGGCTTAAGTAATATTTATGCAAATAAACAATATCAAGTTGCTTTATTTTCGTATAATGGTTCAGGTAATTTCACGAACTACTACACAACTTCTCCTTTAACTGGAAGTTTTAATGCTTTGGGTTCTATGCAACCAACCTTAGAATATTCTTCTTTAAATGTTAATAATACAAATTTTTTAACGTCATTATCTGCTCAAATTTACCCACACACGGCAATTTTCTATGGTAATTACGATGAAACCATGATTAAATTATTTACAGCTCGCGATACAACTGCTGGGCAAAAAGTTGTAACTTGTGTTTATAGTAGTGAAAATTACGTTTACACAGAGCCTTTTGATTGGTCGTATATGAGCCGTGAGCATAGCTATTGCC
>JAYSTR010000216.1:0-2770 GCA_043719555.1 Bacteroidota bacterium
CCTGTTGAAGTAGAATATGCATCAGAATTCAGATACCGTAATCCAATTATTTACCAAGATGATATTGTGATTGCCATTTCTCAAAGTGGCGAAACTGCTGATACTTTAGCGGCTATAGAATTAGCAAAAGCAAAAGGCGCAACTATTTATGGAGTATGTAATGTTGTTGGGTCATCAATTGCACGTGCAACACACGCAGGCTCTTACACACATGCGGGTCCTGAAATCGGCGTAGCATCTACTAAAGCCTTTACGGCACAGGTAACTGTATTAACGTTAATGGCTTTACAAGTAGCAAAATTACGTGGCACAATGGCGGAGAGTCGTTTCCGTCAATTACAATACGAAATGGAAGCTATTCCTGCTAAGATTGAAGAGGCTTTAAAAGCAAATGATATTATTAAAAACATTGCTGCTCAATACCAAGGTGCTAGTAATGCGTTATACCTAGGTAGAGGTTATACTTTTCCAGTAGCTTTAGAAGGTGCTTTAAAATTAAAAGAGATTTCTTATATACATGCAGAAGGTTATCCTGCTGCTGAGATGAAACATGGTCCTATTGCTTTAATTGATGAGGAAATGCCTGTATTTGTTATTGCAACTAAAGGCGCTAACTACGAAAAAGTAGTAAGTACTATCCAAGAAGTAAAAGCTCGTAAAGGGAAAATTATTGCTGTTGTAACGGCTGGCGATAAAGATGTAAAAGGAATGGCTGATCACGTTATTGAAATACCAGAAACTGATGAATCATTAGTGCCATTAGTTTCCGTTGTCCCATTACAATTATTATCCTATCATATTGCAGTAATGCGTGGATGTAATGTTGATCAACCTCGTAATTTAGCTAAAAGTGTAACTGTAGAATAGTTTTTATTCTTTTATAAAACAAAAAAGGCTTGCTTCAAATTGAAGCAAGCCTTTTTTGCTTTAACTAATCTTATTTATTAAATTCTAATCCATCCTGATTTCCTTCTTGTCCCATGCCTCGCATTTGTTTTCCTTTCTTAAAGATACTTGCATCCATCTTGCCAAATAAATAAGTTACCGATAGTCTAAAATAACGCGTTTCTCTTCTTCGCGCTAAATCCTGAACATAATAGGGCGTTGTGTAATTGGTGCCCATTCGGCGCGTATCAAAAGCATCGCTTAATGTGGCGTTAAAAATCCATTTTGTTTGGATCATATAATTTAACGATACATCCATTGAGTAAACTGGTTTTGCAAAACCTAACAATAATATTTTAGGCGACTCGTAATTTCCATTTACTTGCAATGTAATATTTTTCGGGAATCTGTAGGCCAATGTTGTTTTAGCATTATAAGCATATCCTTGCGTTGTTACATCCGGTTTACCTGCTACAACCATTCCGTTAATATAAATATAAAATGCATTAGCATTCAAGGTTACATCTAAATTTTTAAAGAATGTCAATTTTAGGGTGTTTTCTAACCCATAGCGTACGGAGTTTTTTCCATTAACTGTTGTATTTATCAATACGTTCGATTCGCCTGGAATTGGGCTAAAATAAGCAATTTCTGTAATTGGTTGTTCTTCGTATCTAAAATATCCCGAAGCTAAAAAACTTCCCTTCGTAAATATTTTATTATAGTTTACTTCGGCTATATTTTTAAACTCAGGCTTTAGTTGAGGATTACCAATACGTCTGTTTTGATTATCTGCAAACATAACAAACGGCATTAACTGAAAAAAATTAGGGCGCTGTAGCTTACGCGAAAAGTTTAATTGTACTTCTTGATTTCCATTTAATTTTTTAGAAAAATAAAGTGCTGGGAAAAGCGATTTTAAAATGTCTTCGCTTGATGATGGATAATTATATGAAAACGATAAATTTTTATCTACTATTTTCCCAGAGTAATATGATTGCTCAAAACGTAAGCCTGCCTGGTAGCCAATATCCCAAATAGTTTTTGAAGTGTAGTTTACGTAAGCAGCATTAATAACATCATCAATTACATAATGATTACTCATTGCACTATCTCTCGAAAAACTATCCTGATTAATCGTGGCATTGTATGTTTTGTTTTCGCTATTTGAATTTTTGTAATATGATTTTACACCTGCTTCAAATTTTTTAGTGTCGGATATCGGATTTATGTAATCTGCCTGAAACACAAACTGATTAGCCCTTGTAGACCCTAAGTTTTTTTGATAACTTGTGGAACCTGATGAATTTCCATAAAACATAGGCACATAGGTTGTAAACAAATAGTGATTATTCGCATCTGTATAATTATGATTTAAATCAATGGTTAATTCCTTACCAACAACAGGGAATGTTTTTTTATACAAAATTTGCGACGTATAATTACTGAATTTAGCTCCTTGATCATTTAAACGCTCACCTTCCAAAAACACATTTTTATTTGCATCTAAGCCTGAATATTTTTGTTTATCACTCGTGTTAAATTGTCCACCAACAATCATCTCACTTAATGAAATAGTATTACGATTATTAATATTATAATCTACGCCTATTTTACCAAAATTAAATTGGTTATACATACGCGCCATATTATTTTGATTAAAATATCCCAAAGGGCTTCCTGTAACTGTATCTAATTGAGTTCGCTTAGTATAACCTTTATTATCGTTAAACCCTTGGTTGTAGCTATACATCAATGATATATTCCAAGGGCCGCCACGTAAATTTAAATTTGCAACTCCCCCGTATCTGTCATTTGTGCCGGCGTATGCCATCATCATTCCATTGTACCCTGGTTTCGCATTACGTTTCATTACTATGTTTAA
>JAYSTR010000217.1:0-17895 GCA_043719555.1 Bacteroidota bacterium
TTTAGGAGTTAGTACTGCTATTGGTATTGGTGGAGATCCAATCATCGGAACACCAACACGCGATGCTGTTGAATTATTAATGAATGATCCTGAAACGGATGCTATTGTTATGATTGGTGAAATTGGCGGAAGCTACGAAGCAGATGCTGCTCGTTGGATTAAAGCTAATGGTAACAAAAAACCAGTTGTTGGTTTTATCGCTGGTCAAACTGCTCCTGTAGGCCGTACTATGGGTCACGCTGGTGCAATTGTTGGCGGACATGATGATACAGCTCAAGCAAAAATGGAAATTATGCGTGAGTGTGGCATTCACGTTGTTGATAGTCCTGCATCTATTGGTAAAACAATGGCTGCTGTTTTAAAAGGTGTAACTGTTTAAGATAATTATAATTCAAACTAAAAGGCCGAGTAATCGGCCTTTTTAATTAAATAATGTTTTGAGAAAAATAGCTTACATCATTTTTGCCATAATATTAAGCAATACAATCATTGCTCAATCGGTAAAAGATTCCTGCTTTCGCATTTTTATGGTTGGCTTTCACTTTAGTGGGCAAATGCCTGATAAAGATTTAGCTCAACGATATGGCAATAGCTTAAGTCCTGGCACATCTTTTACTTGGAAGACAAAACAAAATATTTTAGTAAGTGTTGAAGGAAGTTACTTCTTTGGAAAAACAGTAAAAGATAACATTACAGTGAACATGCGTAATAACGATGGTTTTATTGTAAACAATGATGGCTTTAGTTCTGATTTACGTATTACTGAACGTGGGTGGAATTTTCAGGGAAGAATAGGTTACATCATTCCCAAAACCGGGTTCAATAAAAATTGTGGTTTATTTTTCTCAGTTGGTGCAGGTTATATGCAACACAAAATTAAATTATACGATGCCGAGAAAAAAGTAGCGGCTGTTCATGGAGATTATTACAAGGGTTATGATAGATTAAGTGGAGGCTTTGCTTTATCTCAGTTTGTAGGCTACATGTATTTAAGTAAAAACCGTTTAGCTAATTGTTATATTGGTATTGAAGCTTTTGAAGGATATACTAAAAGCTATCGTGGTTACAATTATGATACTGGCTTAGCAGACACAAAACAACGTTTTGATGTATTAAAAGGCATTCGTATTGGTTGGATTTTACCATTATACAAGCGTACCAAAGACTTTTATTACTATTAATAATCTGGATGCAATCGTCGTTTCAATTTATTAATGAGTATTTCACTCACGAAAAAAATATAAGTATTTTATTTATTGTTAATGGCTGTATTTCAGTTTTTATTGCTGTACTATTTTTCGGCATTATAAAATATGCGTTTTATAAAGGCATGGCTAGTGCATTTTTAATTTTAGGATTTTTACAATTGATAGTAGGTTTTTCTGTTTTTAGTCAAACTAATTCACTCATTACACTGGTTTCAGCAGCGTTTAATAACAATAATAATTTTGAAAAAAACTCAGAAATTGAACGTGTTCATCAAGTTATTTCAAGTTTATCCGTTTTCAAAATTTCAGAAATTATTTGTGTACTCATTGGTATGATCTTAATTCTATCATGCAAACAAAACACCCAAAAGTTTTGGAAAGGAATTGGATTAGCATTAACGATACAAGCAAGTCTAATATTTATATTCGATTTTATAGCATACAACAATGCTACCTTATATCTCAATACTTTGATGCAATTAGTGTAAGTTCGAGCGTAGTCGAGAACATTTATATTTAAAAAAAAAGCTACCAGTTAGAGGTAGCTTTTAAAATTTAACAGCTAAAAAAATTATTTTTTCTCAGTTTTATATTCTCTTTCCATTTGCTTAATAATATCTTTTACTTGTTCGGTACCGATACGTTTTGCTTTAATTTTTTTGTTTTTATCTAACACATAAATTACTGGCGTTGAGTAAATATCATACTTCTCTTTAATATTATTAATATGAACACCATCATACACATTTATCCAGTCTAATTTATTCTCAATAATGTATTTGCGCCATTTATCGTATTCGTGTTGTGTGTATACACTAAATACCTTCACGTCTATACCCTCTTTTTTCATTGCATGATACTCCTCTAATAATTTAGGGATTTCTGTTTTGCAATGTCCACAATCTACATCCCAAAAAACAAGTACAAAATAATCTGCTTTAATACTCGACATGGGGATAAATGCTTGTGCCAAATTTTGCACATTATCATAATATAATTTAGTAGCTCCTGAACTTGTTTTCACAGTATCAAAACCCATTTTAGCAATTTGCTTATGTCCTATAGTATCTATCATTAATAACTCTGGAGCAACACTTCCTAATAATAATGGTTTTAAAATAGTGCCACGTTCTTTAATTTTCTCAATCGTTTTTTCGTCGTAAACTTCATTCCCCATTCCTGTTCTAATATACTTATCAATAATGTGCACAAACACTTTATCAAAACCCATCATTTTTGATGATTCATACGTAAATAAAAAATGAGCCAATAATAATTTTTGAGTCATTGTACCAGCTTTTGTTTTCCCCATCACATAATCTATTTCTTTACAAACAGAATCTGGGTGCTGAACAATTACGCTATTAAAATATTTTTTAACTCTATCGGCATAAAATAACGAACGCATAATCCCATCATCAGTAAAATCTACGCCATCCCAATAGTGTGATTTGTAGTAGTTATAAGCATACATACTATCTGGTCGTCCGTTAGAGGCTTTTGGAATATCCTTAGCTTCTTTTTCCATTTTAAGATTAATGACGTCAGTTACAAACATGCCTTTATGTTGATCGATAAACGTTTTCTCGAAATTCACTACAGTCTCATTAAGCACTTTTGCTTTTTCATTAACAAACTTCGCTGAATCTTTGGCATTCATTCCTTTAGTTTGTTTTCTTACTTCACCAAACTCTTTATTTTTTTGAGTGATAAATTTAATGTAACTAAAAAAGTCATCATTTTCTTTTGATGTAGGAGATTTCAAACTCTTAACCATATCAGCTGTATCAGCAGAAATTGTCATTTTTTGTGTAGCATCCGTTACAAAAAAATCAAAGTACTTAGCTTTTTCCTGACTTACTAAATAATACACTCCTTTGTCAAGATTTTTCTTTCCTTTAAATACGATGTTACCTTTTACTATCTTTTTGCAAGTGTCTGCTATATAAGATTTATCAAACTGATAGTAGGCTAAAAACGCCATTGTATCTTTGCAATTTTTAAAATTTATTTTTATTTCGTGCCCCGTTTGAGCAAACATTGAAGCTATACCAGCTAAAAAACTAAAGGTTAAAACTATTTTTTTCATATAGATATTTGTATTCAAAAATAACAATAAAATTGGGTTAATAAATTCAAATTTAAGTCCAATTATCGAGGTGAGATATTTAAAATTTGTTAAATGAGTGAAATCTGTTTTGACTGAGTAAACAAACGTATAGAGTCAATTTTACCTTTAATTTGTTGTAAACTTTAGGAAAACCTCCATAACTTCTTATTTAACCGAGCATTTTTTTAAATAATTTTACAAATTGTAATTTATTACTAAAGGAAATGGAGTTTACATCAAAATTAATTGAACAAGCTGTTGGGCACTTTGCAGGCTTACCTGGCGTTGGAAAAAAATCAGCATTACGCTATGTGTTGCATCTCATAAAACAAGATGTAAATGCTGTAAATAAATTTTCGGAAACCTTAACCGCTTTAAAGTCTGATTTAAAATTTTGTAAAACATGTCATACTATTGCCGATCAAGATTTATGTGATGTATGCACAAACCCTGCCCGCAATCATCAATTAGTTTGCGTGGTGCAAGATTACAGAGATGTAATGGCTATAGAAAATACTGGCTTTTACAAAGGCGTTTATCACGTTTTAGGCGGCTTAATATCTCCGATGGAAGGAATTGGCCCCAGCAATTTAAATTTAGATAGTTTAATTACAAAAGTTGCTGCAAACGAAATATCAGAAATTATTTTAGCACTTAATGCAACCATGGAAGGTGAAACAACTAGCTTTTTCATTTTTAAAAAATTAGCGAGTTACGAAGTTTCATTATCAGTTATAGCTCGTGGAATAGCCGTAGGCGATGAACTAGAATACACCGATGAAGTTACTTTAGGGCGATCGATACAAAATCGTGTGCCATACAGTAATAGCTTGGTTAAATAAATAGGAGTTTATTATAAAAACAAAAAAAATCCCGATTGCTCGGGATTTTTTATTTGGTGTAACTTATCGTTTTTATAAAGATATTTTGTGGACTCTGTTTATTGGAATAACCGTGCCTTGTTTTAAAATAACACGTTTATCAGTTACACCCCAAACGGTTGTCTCAACCATTTTACGAGAAACATCGTCCTCGAAGTAAATTTTAATTTTAGCATGTTCTAAATTACCAAGAGTTAAAGCTCTGTTTAATTCTGATTCTCTTTCGGCAATTAGGTGTTTATCAATTAAAACCTCTTCATTCGGAAATTTTAAATCCTGAATTAATTCCTTTTCAATTGTGGAGAAAGTCGCTGTCATATAGTAGTCTTGTTTTTTAAAGGATGAATAAAATAATTGTTCCTTACACCTTAAACTAAAAATACTTAAAATAGTTTCAAAAAAATAAAAAAAATTGCATTTATTTTTTAACCAGCAAAACAACGTTTTCAATATGAGCTGTTTGCGGGAACATATCTACAGGTTGTATTGCTGCAATTTCATAACTGTCCATCATCAAAGCCAAATCGCGTGCCTGTGTAGCTGGGTTACAACTCACATAGACAATTTTTTTTGGTGCAATTTTCAATAACGTACTTACTACATCTACATGCATCCCAGCTCTTGGAGGATCAGTAATAATTACATCTGGTATGCCGTGAGTTTGAATAAAATCTGAATTAAGGACATCTTTCATATCTCCCGCATAAAAATCCGTGTTAGTAACGTTATTGTATTTCGAATTTGCTTTTGCATCAATCACAGCATCATCAACATACTCAACACCAATTACTTTTTTTGTTTTTTGTGCTACAAAATTGGCTATTGTCCCTGTGCCCGAATATAAATCGTATACAATTTCATCACCAGTTAAGCCACATAAATCGCGTGTTATTTTATATAACTCGTATGCCTGCTCCGAGTTTGTTTGATAAAATGACTTGGCGCTTATTTTAAATTTAAGACCTTCCATTTCTTCAAAAATATGATCACGACCACTAAACGTTAGGATATCTAAATCTTGTAAAGTATCATTAGCCTTAGGATTAATCACATACAATAACGCTGTAATTTGAGGGAAAGTTTGTTTTAAATGATTTAATATTAGCTCAATGTTTTCGGATTGATTTTCGAAAAACTGAATTAACACCATTATCTCGCCAGTGCTTGCTGTGCGAATCATTAAGGTGCGTAACAAGCCATGTTTTTCGCGCACATTAAAAAACGACAAATTATGTTTTTTTGCAAACGTTCGTATTTCGTTTTTTATACTATTGGATGGCTCGTGTTGTAAATAACAATTATTGATATCTAATATTTTATCGAACATTTTAGGGATATGGAAGCCTAAAGCGTGAGTTCTATCTAACTCTTCACCACTTTTTATTTGATCGTTGGTTAACCATTTTTTATCGGAAAACGAAAACTCTAATTTGTTACGATAAAAATATGCTTCTTTGTTTGGGAAAATTGGTTTCATTGTAGAAATATCCAAATGACCAATACGTGTTAAGGCATCAACGACTGTTTTATGTTTAAAATGCAATTGAGTATCGTAATTCATATGCTGCCATTTACAACCACCACATACACCAAAATGCTCGCATTTAGGTTCTGTTCTGTTTTTTGAAGCTTTTTTAAGCTCTACTACGTGCCCCTCGGCATAATTGTTTTTTTTACGGGTAATCATTACATCGGCTACATCACCAGGCACACCTCCATCTACAAAAATTACCATACCATCTTGTTTGGCAACCGATTTACCTTCTGATGAAATGTCAACTATTTCTGCATTTTCAACAAATATGTTCTTTTTAATTTTGCTCATAAGTTTGCAAAGATAATACAATTTAGAAATCCGTATTAGATATCAGATTTAAGATAATTTGTTAAATACTAAAGCAATAAACAGATATATATTTTTAAATTTATGCACTTTATGAAACATCGCCATTGGCAAATAATACTAATACTTGTGAGTTATTTTTTAACTTCTCCTTTACTATTTAGCCAAGTTAAAAAACTTATAACGCCACCTAAAACTAAAGTAATTAATATACAACACGCTGGGCGTTTAGTATATGATAAAAATATTGGTAAAGATGCAAAACGCTTAATTGGTGATGTTGTTTGCGAACACGAAGGTGCTATTTTACGTTGTGATAGTGCCTATTTATATGATCAAAAAAAGATGGAAGCCTTTGGGCGCATTAGCATCGTTCAGGATAGTGTTTCGATTTTTGGAGATAAATTAGTGTATGATGCCAATACCAAAATGGCCAATATGGATGGCAATGTGCGTTGTATTGATAAGGACATGGTACTTACTACCAATACAATGATTTATGATGTTGGGCATTCGGTAGCGAGTTACTATAATGGCGGTACTATTGTTAATAAGGAAAATACACTTACAAGTAAAAATGGCCATTATTATTCGGCAAGTAAAGAACTTACGTTTCATTATGATGTTGTGCTTACGAACCCTGATTATAAAATGAATAGCGATACTGGACGCTATAATACAATTAACAAAACAGCCTATTTTATAGGGCCATCAATTATAACCAGTAAAGAAAATTACATTTATTGCGAAAATGGTTGGTATGATACTGATAAAGAAATTTCGCGCTTTAGCAAAAACACAACTATCGTTACTAAAGAACAAAAGTTATATGGTGATAGCGTGTATTACGATAGGAAAATTGGTTATGCTAAAGCAACTAAAAATGTTGTATTAATTGATACAACCCATAAATCGATTATTACTGGTAATCACGCCGAATATTGGGAAAAAATAAATAAATCCATCGTTACTGATAAAGCTGTTTACGCAAAAATCATTGAAAAAGATACGTTGTTTTTATCTGGTGATACTTTGTTGTACAGCGCTCCTGATAGTTTACATTCCTTTGTGAAAGCTCATCCTCACGTCAAGTTTTTTAAAAAAGATTTACAAGGATTATGCGATTCGTTAGTATATACAGTTCACAACTCATTAATGGTTATGCATAACTCTCCCATTATGTGGGCTGGAAATGGACAAGTTACCGCAAAGCAAATAAAGGTAACAGTGAGCGAAAACGGAGTTAAGTTTTTTGAGTTATTACAAAATGCTTTGGTTATTCAAAAAGCAGATAGCTTAGATGAAAACAAGTACAACCAGATAACAGGAAAAAAAATAGAAGGCTTTTTTACGCACGATTCTATTCGCAAATTAAACGTAATAGGTAATGCGCAAATTATTTATTACGTGAAACAAAAAAAGAATTATAAAGGCGTAAACAAAACGATGTGTACCGATTTAACCGTGTGGTTTAACGCTGATGGTGTAGATAGAGCAACCTTTAGAAACAAACCTGAATCCACTATCTTTCCTTTAAAAGAAATAGATGATAAGGAAATGCGCTTAAAGAATTTTATGTGGTTAGAAAATAAACGACCACGAACAAAAGCAGATATTTTAATTAGGTAAACACATAAAACGATAATTTGTATATTTAAACTTTAAATTTTAAAACCAATGAAATTACTAGAAAATAAAGTTGCCATTATAACTGGCGCATCTCGTGGAATAGGAAAAGGCATAGCAGAAAAATTTGCGGAGCAAGGTTGTAATATTGCATTCACATTCTTAAGTTCTGTAGAAAAAGCTAAAGCATTTGAAAAAGAATTATCAAGCAAATATGGTGTTAAAGTAAAAGGCTATCAAAGTGATGCCGCTGATTTTGCAGCTGCGGATAAATTAGTAACCGATGTGGTTGCTGAGTTTGGTACTGTAGATGTTTTAGTAAACAATGCAGGTATTACTCGTGATACTTTATTGATGCGTATGAGCGAACAACAATGGGACGAGGTTATGAATGCTAATTTAAAATCAGTATTTAATTTAACCAAAGCCGTGCAAAAGCCGATGCTTAAAGCACGTAAAGGTTCTATCATTAATATGAGTTCTGTTGTTGGTGTTAAAGGAAATGCTGGTCAGGCAAATTATTCAGCATCAAAAGCAGGAATTATTGGTTTTACAAAATCGGTTGCATTAGAGCTAGGTTCTCGTAATATTCGCAGTAATGCTATTGCTCCAGGTTTTATCGAAACAGAAATGACTGGTGCTTTAGATGAAAAAACAGTTCAATCGTGGAGAGATTCTATTCCATTAAAACGTGGTGGCTCTGCAGAAGATGTTGCTAACTTAACTTTGTTTTTAGCAAGCGATATGAGTGGTTATATTACTGGCCAATGCATTAATGTTTGTGGAGGAATGTTAACCTAGTATTAAGTCATTAGCTGTTAGTATTTAGATTTTGCTAAATACTAATAGTTGTATACTAAACAAAAAAATGGAATTTATCTCTAATTATCCGTGGTATTATACTCTGTTATGTTTGTTAACAGGGTTTATTTTTTCGGGAATATTGTATACTAGAGATAAACATAATGCAGAACGTTCTAAGCCATTATTGTATAGTTTAGCTGTATTACGTTTTTTATCTGTTAGTATTATTGCGCTCTTATTACTCGATGTTTTTATTAAACGTTTAGTTAATGAAACCGAAAAACCAGTTATCATTATTGCTCAGGATAATTCAACATCCATTATTTCGGGTAAACATTCCAACTTTATAAAAAACGAATACGCAACCTCTTTAGCCAATTTTATTGCAGCTGTTAAAGAAAAGTATGATGTAAAAAATTATCAGTTCGATTCGGAAAGTAAAGCTTCTGAAACACTTGATTTTAAAGGCAAAGAAACAGATATTTCAAAACTATTTTCGGATATAGAAAACAATTATGCAAATAAAAACATTGGCGCTATAGTTTTAGCCACCGATGGTATTTATAATAAAGGCACTAACCCTTTATATAGTATTGAAAATATAAATGCACCAATTTATACTATTGCCTTAGGCGATACTATTCCTTTAAAAGATGTGTGGATACAAAGTATTAATCATAATCAAATTGCGTATTTAGGCAATTCATTTCCAGTAGAAGTTGTAGTTAATGCCATCGATTTAAAAGATAAAACAACAACGTTAACCATTTCACAAAACGGAAAAATTTTAAAATCAGAATTACTTTCTATTAATTCATTAAACTTTAATAGAACAATTAATTTTGTGTTAGATGCCGAAAAATCGGGCATCCAAAAATATACCGTCACACTATCATCACTAACTGAAGATAAAAACAAACAAAACAATACACAATCATTTATTATTGATGTAATTGATAATCGCGAAAAAGTATTATTACTTGCCAACGCGCCTCATCCGGATATTGCAGCACTTGAACAGAGCATTTCCGAAGCGCAAACATATGAGGTTGAATACTCACTAATTGCAGATTTCACAAAACCTCTAAAACCCTATTCGTTAGTTATACTTCATCAAGTTGCAACTATTCCTCCACGTATTTTAAATGAACTAAAAATTAATAATCAATCTGTTTTTTATGTAAGTGGTAATTCATCTGGTGCTCCAACTTCGTTTTTAAACTTAAAAACAAACGATGTAGAAGCTGTTTACCAAAGGCAATTTGCACTATTTACAATTTCGCCCGAACTTCAAAATTATTTTAAAAATTTTCCGGCCGTAAAATGCGCATTTAAAAATTCAGCTATTACCACTGGAGCAAATAGTTTGTTAACTCAAAAAATTGGAGTTGTTGATACTGACGAACCACTCTTGTATTTTTCGGAAATCAATGGTGTAAAATCGGGCGTATTTTCTGGAGATGGTTTATGGCGTTGGCGCTTAAGAGATTATGCCGATCACGATAATCATAATTTATTTAACGAATTAATTAACAAAACAGTGCAGTATTTATCTGTTAAGGCAGATAAAAGTTTTTTTAGAGTGTATACTAAAAAAATAATTAACGAAAATGAAGCACTTGATTTTACAGCTGAAGTTTATAATCAGAGTTACGAATTAGTTACCGAACCTGATGTTACCTTAATACTTAAAGATGAAAAAGGCAAAGCTTATAATTACACTTTTAGTAAAAAACAAACTATGTATAGCCTTGCTGCGGGGCAGTTTCCTGCTGGCGAATATAGTTTTGAAGCCAAAGTAAAATTTGGCGATAAACTTTACACAAAATCAGGCATCGTTATTATTAAAGAAGTTGTTTCCGAAAAAATAAACACTGTTGCGAATCACCAACTCTTATTTCAAATTTCGAAAAATAGTGGCGGAAAATTAGTTTACCCAAATCAGTTACAACAATTACAAGATGCCATTTTAAAAAATGACTCTATAAAATCAATTACCTATTCGCATAAACAATTAACCGATTTGGTAAATTTAAAATGGATTTTCTTTATCATTTTAGGTCTTCTTTCTGTAGAATGGTTTTTAAGAAAACACAACGGAAAAGTTTAATTCTCGTGAAAAACGAGTTATTTTTAAACAATTTGGGATTTTTTTGTTAAAAACTGCCCCATTTTGCTACAATTAATAGCAAAAGCAAGCCTCTGTTTTTCTTATATTCGCACCTTACATTTTGTGTATGAGTGATTTGACGAGTTTTTTACTCAGTAAATCACTGTTTCATTTATTAAAAAATTATAAGATATGGCTTTAAAATGCGGAATTGTGGGCTTGCCCAATGTAGGAAAATCAACGTTGTTTAACTGTTTAAGTAATGCTAAGGCGCAGGCGGCTAATTTCCCGTTTTGTACTATCGAACCAAATGTGGGCATTATTACAGTTCCGGATGAGCGTTTAAATAAATTATCAGAATTAGTAAAACCACAAGCCGTACAACCAACTACTGTTGAAATTGTTGATATTGCTGGTTTAGTTAAAGGTGCGAGTAAAGGCGAAGGTTTAGGAAATAAATTTTTAGCTAACATTCGCGAGTGTAATGCTATTTTACACGTGTTACGTTGCTTTGATGATGATAATATTATTCACGTTGACGGTAATGTAAACCCAGTTCGCGATAAAGAAATTATTGATACCGAATTACAATTAAAAGATTTAGAATCGGTAGAAACTAAAATGAAAAAATTTGAAAAGGCGGCTAAACTTGGCAACGACAAAGAATCTGTTAAAACTTATGCAACACTTACAAAAATAAAAGACACATTAGAGAGTGGTAAATCTGCTCGTGCTTGTCATTTAGAAGAAAGCGAATTACCATACATTGCAGATTTACATATGTTAACAATTAAGCCCGTTATGTACGTTTGTAATGTTGAAGAGGCGTCTGCTAAAACAGGCAATAAATATGTGGATGCCGTTAAGGAATCTGTAAAAGGAGAAGGTGCCGAAATATTGGTGATTACAGCTGCAATGGAAAGCGAAATCTCATCGCTTGAAACCTACGAAGAAAAACAAATGTTTTTAGGTGAAATGGGATTAGATGAGCCAGGTGTAAATAAATTAATTAAACAAGCCTATCACTTACTAAAATTACAAACGTATTTTACTGCGGGTGTTAAAGAAGTGCGTGCTTGGACGATAGAAAAAGGAATGACTGCACCTCAAGCTGCTGGCGTTATTCATACTGATTTTGAAAAAGGATTTATTCGTGCTGAAGTTATTGGATACAATGATTATGTGCAATATGGCTCAGAGAATGCGTGTAAAGAAGTTGGTAAATTAAGAGTTGAGGGTAAAGAATACGTTGTGGCTGATGGTGATGTAATGCATTTCCGCTTTAATGTATAAACAAAATTATGTCAGTTCGAGTGTAGTCAAGAACTAGCTTAATATTTAACCGCTTCTCGACTACGCTCGAAGTGACAAAAAAATAAAACAACAAAAACATTGAATATGAATAATCACGAAATAGATTACAAATTATACGGCGAAGAAATGCAGTGTGTGGAAGTTGAATTAGATCCACAAGAATCGGTTATTGCAGAACCAGGTAGTTTTATGATGATGACGGATGGCGTCCAAATGGAAACTATGTTTGGTGATGGTAACCATAAAGGGTTTATGAATAAATTATTTACAGCCGGGAAACGTATGTTAACTGGCGAAAATTTATTTATGACCGTGTATACTAATACAGGCCAAGGTAAACGCCAAGTTACATTTGCAGCTCCATATTCAGGTAAAATTATTCCTATGGATTTATCAAAATTAGGGAATAAAGTAATTTGCCAGAAAGATAGTTTTTTATGTGCGGCAAAAGGTGTAGCTGTTGGTATTGAATTTCAAAAAAAATTAGGTACAGGTTTATTTGGTGGCGAAGGATTTATTATGCAAAAGCTTGAAGGCGACGGAATGGCTTTTGTACATAGTGGTGGACACGTTATTGAAAAACAATTATTACCTGGCGAAATATTAAAAATTGATACAGGTTGTATTGTTGCTTTTACAAGCGATGTAAATTACGACATCCAATTTGTTGGTGGTATTAAAAACACCTTATTTGGTGGCGAAGGAGTATTTTACGCGGTCCTACGTGGCCCAGGAAAAGTGTGGATACAAACCTTGCCTATTAGTCGTTTAGCTGGTCGTATTTTATCTTATGGCAGTGTTGGCGGAAGAAAAGAAGAAGGAAGCATCTTAGGCGGATTAGGAAATCTTTTTGATGGAGATGGGATTTAACAAATAAGTTTTTAGTTATTGGTTGTTTGATATAAGGTTAAATTAATTTCATTCGAACAACAAAAAACAAAATTCAAATAACAAATTGGTATGGCAAAAGAAATAGCAAATTACGACGAAGATAGCATCAAATCCCTCGATTGGAAGGAACATATACGTATGCGTCCTGGCATGTACATTGGTAAGTTAGGCGATGGCTCTGCCTTTGATGATGGTATTTATGTACTTATCAAAGAAGTAATGGATAACTCTATTGATGAGTTTATGATGGGTGCTGGTAAGCGCATTGATGTTGCCGTGAAAGAGGGTGTTGTATCTATTCGAGATTTTGGACGTGGTATTCCTTTAGGAAAATTAGTAGAGGTTGTTTCTAAAATTAATACTGGTGGTAAATACGATAGCGATGCCTTTAAAAAATCAATTGGATTAAATGGTGTTGGTACTAAAGCAGTAAATGCCTTATCTATCAATTTTAAAGTAACTGCTTATCGCGAAGGACAATGCAAAACAGCTGATTTTACTTGCGGTAATTTAGTTAAGGAATCGAAAGTTGAAAAAACAACTGAAGCGAATGGCACATATGTTGAGTTTCGTCCGGATGATACCATTTTTAAAAAATACCATTTCATCCACGAATACATTGATAAGATGTTATGGAACTATGCCTTTTTAAATACTGGATTAACTTTACATTTTAATGGCGTAGTTTATAAATCTGATAATGGTTTAAAAGATTTATTAGAAAAAAATATTACTGGCGAAATCATTTATCCTATCATTCATTTAAAAGGTGAAGATATAGAATTAGCGATGACACATAGCAACGAGCATTATTCGGAAGAATATTATTCGTATGTAAACGGACAATATACAACACAAGGTGGTACACATCAGGCCGCTTTTCGTGAAGCTGTTGTAAAAACAATACGCGAGTTTTATAAAAAAGATTTTGACCCAGCAGATGTTCGTAAATCAATTGTAGCAGCTGTTTCTGTGCGAGTGCAAGAGCCCGTTTTCGAATCTCAAACCAAAACAAAATTAGGTTCGCAAGAAGTTGCGCCAGGCGGACAAACGATGCGATCGTTTGTACACGATTTTATTAAGCAACATTTAGATAATTATTTACATAAAAATCCTGAAACAGCTCGTGCTATTGAAGCGAAAATTATTGCTAATGAACGCGAACGTAAAGAGTTATCTGGTATCCAAAAATTAGCGCGTGAGCGTGCGAAAAAATCAAACTTACATAATAAAAAATTACGCGATTGCAGAGTTCATTTAGATGAAGCAAAAAATCCTCGAGCTCACGAAACTACTATTTTTATTTGTGAGGGAGATTCTGCAAGCGGCTCTATTACTAAAACACGCGATGTTAATACGCAAGCGGTATTTAGTTTAAAAGGTAAACCATTAAACTCATTTGGCTTAGGTAAAAAAATTGTTTACGAAAATGAAGAATTTAATTTGTTACAAGCTGCTTTAAATATCGAAGATAGTTTAGAAGACTTACGTTATAACAACGTTGTAATTGCTACCGATGCCGATGTGGATGGAATGCATATTCGCTTATTGTTATTGACTTTCTTTTTACAATTTTTTCCTGACTTGGTAAAAAACGGACACGTCTATATTTTACAAACACCTTTATTCCGTGTTCGTAATAAAAAAGAAACAGCCTACTGCTATAGCGAAGAAGAACGTAAAGCTGCCATTGCAAAATTAGGTCCTAAACCCGAGATTACGCGATTTAAGGGATTAGGAGAAATATCACCTGATGAGTTTAAACACTTTATTGGAAAGGATATTCGTTTAGAGCCTGTGTTATTAGATCAACAAGCATCTATCCATCAATTATTAAATTATTATATGGGAAAAAATACTCAGGACAGACAAGAATTTATTATTGAAAATTTACGCATTGAAGTTGATGCAGAAGAGGATTTATTAAAAGTGTAATTAAAATTTATGTATTAAGAAGTAGATACTAGATTATCAACTTTTGAATTTTAAGTTTTGAATTTTTGAATTAGGAAAATGGAAGAAAATATAAATAACGAACACAACGAACTAAATACAGTTAAACATGTATCAGGCATGTTTAAAACTTGGTTTATTGATTATGCCTCTTATGTAATATTAGAGCGTGCTGTGCCTGCAATGGAAGATGGTTTAAAACCAGTACAGCGTCGAATTTTACATAGTATGTGGGAGCTCGAAGATGGACGATACAACAAGGTTGCCAACTTAATTGGTAACACAATGAAGTATCACCCACACGGAGATGCAAGTATTGGCGATGCATTGGTGGCAATGGGTCAAAAAGACTTACTTATTGACATGCAAGGAAACTGGGGTAATATTTTAACAGGCGATAATGCTGCCGCTCCACGTTATATCGAAGCTCGTTTATCAAAATTTGGACAAGAAGTTTTATTTAATCCCAAAACAACTGATTGGGGTTTAAGTTATGATGGACGTAATAAAGAACCTGTTACGTTACCTGTTAAATTTCCATTAGTATTAGCGCATGGTGTTGAAGGTATTGCGGTGGGTTTAGCAACTAAAATTTTACCTCATAATTTTAATGAGTTAATTGATGCATCTATACAAATATTACGTGGTAAAAAAGCGTTAATTTATCCTGATTTTATAACAGGAGGAGTAGCAGATTTTAGTGATTATAAAGATGGATTGCGTGGTGGTAAAATTAAAGTACGTGCACGTGTTAAAGAATTAAATTCTAAAACATTAATTATTACTGAAATTCCTTTTGGTACAACAACGGGTTCATTAATTGATTCTATTCTTGCAGCAAACGACAAAGGAAAAATAAAAGTAAAAAAGGTAGAAGATAATACGGCTGAAAATGTTGAGATTTTAATACACTTACAACCTGGTATTTCTCCTGATAAAACTATTGATGCGTTATATGCCTTTACTAACTGTGAAGTAAGTATATCGCCTAATGCGTGTATTATCGAAAACGAAAAACCGCGTTTTGTTGGTGTAAGTGAAATTTTAAAAATATCTACTCATCAAACGTTAGAGTTATTAAAACGTGAGTTAGAAATTGAACAACACGAACTCGAAGAAAAATGGCATTTCTCTTCGTTAGAAAAAATATTCATTAAACAAGAAATGTATATTGATTTTAAAAAGTATTCGAATAAAGAAACCTTATATGAATATTTATATGAGAGCTTTAAACCTTATACTAAAAAATTAATCCGTGCAATTTCTGATGAAGATTTACATCGTTTAACGCAAATACCAATGATTCGTATTACTCGCTTTGATAGTATTAAAGCTGAGGAACACATGAAGGATTTGGAAGATAAAATTGCGATTGTAAAAAATCATTTATTAAACTTAGTTGATTTCGCGGTTGATTACTTTAAAAATTTAAAGAAAAAATACGGCGCAGGTAAAGAACGTAAAACAGAAACGAAAGAACTTGAAACGATTAACGCGAACCAAGTTATTATTGCGAGCGAAAAATTATATGTAAATCGTGCTGAAGGTTTTGCGGGTAAGAGCTTAAAGAAAGATGAGTTTGTGTGCGATTGCTCTGACTTAGATGAAATTATTGCCTTTACTAAAGAAGGAAAATTAAAAGTATTTAAGGTTCAGGATAAAGTATTTATTGGTAAAGATATTTTGTACATCGCCATCTTTAAAAAGAATGATGAGCGCACAACTTATAATATGATTTATACCGATGGACCAAAAGGTATTACTTTTATTAAACGCTTTAATGTAACTGGTGTAACTCGAGATAAGGAATACGATTTAACAAAAGGTACACCGAACTCAAACGTGCAATGGTTTACTATTAACAGTAATGGCGAAGCGGAAAAAGTGCAAGTGATTTTAAAACCTGTTGCAGGTTTACGTAAATTTGAAATTGATGTCGATTTTGCTGAAATTCCTGTTAAAGGTCGTTCATCAACTGGAAATATTGTAACTAAGTATGCAGTTAAAAAAGTATTACTAAAAACAAAAGGAACCTCAACATTAGCGGCCGAAGATTACTGGTTTAATGATGCGGTACATCGTTTAAATAAAGAAAATAAAGGAACCTACTTAGGTAAGTTTGCTGGTGATGATAAAATTTTAACGGTTACAAGCAAAGGTCAATATAAATTATATACGTACGATGTCTTAAATCATTTTGATGATGACATTGTATTGATTGAAAAATATTATACAGACTTAGCCTTAACGTGTGTATACTTTGATGGAGAAAGTAAATCGTACATTACTAAACGCTTTATCCCAGAAAACACTACAAGCAAAACGTTAATTATTACAGAGCACGAAAATTCTCGTATCGAATTAATTACGTCTCAAATTCATCCAATTATTGATGTGAAATTTAGCAAAGAAAAAGATAAAGAGATTGCTGACGAAACCATTAATTTAATTGAGTTTGCGCCGATGGTAAATATGAAAGCCAAAGGAAAAAAATTAACCTCTTATAAAGTAAAAGAAATTAATTTACGTGCATCTGAAGAAATAGTGTATGATGATTTTACAGAGGAAGATGAGCAAATTGGTGATAATGGTATGTCACCAATGGATTTGCATCGCCGAGCAATGGAAAAATTAAATGCCGATAATTTTAAAGATAAAAACGGACAAATTAATTTTGAGTTTTAGTTTTTACAACCTCATCTTTTATTAATAAATATTTATTATGGCTATTGGATTTACACCTAAACATCAAGAAGCATTTGATCTAAAAGAATTAACAAACGAGCAGTTTGTTGTTTTATGTATAGAGACGGCGAAAAAAATGGGATGGGAAATAGGATATATAAGTAACTCAGGAATTATTGCGTACACAAAAAACGGAATGTTTTCATGGAATGCAGAAATTAAAATAAAAATTGAGGGTAAGTATGCGGAAATCACAAGTGCATCAGTTGGGAGTGAAATGATTGATTGGGGTAAAAACAAAAAAAATATAGGTGATTTCTTATTAAATTTCAATGATATAAAAACTTCCTTATCCAATAATAATATTGAGTCTAAATACTTAGAATTAAAAGAAAATATTGTATCTGAAAACGAAGACATTTTAAAATTACCTCCAGCAACAACTTCTGAAAAAATTCAAGATTTTTTTG
>JAYSTR010000218.1:0-2735 GCA_043719555.1 Bacteroidota bacterium
ATTAGTGAAAGTAAAAAGAATATAGAGCGTACAATTAACGATATGAAAAAGGCTAAAAACTATTATATAACACTTAATATTTCCTAAAAAAAATAATTCTAAAAAACATTTTGTACACACTTGTACATTTAAACTATTTGTATTTATAGGCACTATTAAACATAGTGCTTTTTTTGTACAAAAAATACTGCTTTATAGTAACATTTTATCTTTTTAAGTTTGTGTAATTAAATTATTCATTAATATAAAATCTTAAAAAAATGTTTACAACAGAAAGTTTAAAAAAAGCAGGAGTTACGTTTGTAGTTGTTTTGACTGCGTTAGCGTTTCACCAATTAGTTGTTGCTCCACGTTTGGCTAAAAAGCCTCTTATTGCTGGCAAATAACTATATAGAGAGAAACCAAATACTTTTCTTTAATATGTTTGCTATTTACTTTATGTAATATGTGCAACAAAGTATTAAAAGTTGGAAACAACAAGTATTAAAAAAACCAATTAAATAAATTATTAACAAACCTTAACTTCATTAAAAATGAACAAAAACGAAAAAGAATTGCTTAACGCAATTAACGGAACAGAGCGTATGTCTGGAATGGATTCTTACGACAACGCTGATGATATGTCTTTTTTCGACGATGCAGATAGCTTCGACGGAGATGATATGTCTTATGCTGATGGTGATGATTATATGAACGCTTCGGGCTCACGCTCACAAGCAGTTTCTGATCCTTACGTTATTCAGTATAACAACACAGGTGTAGTACCTTATACTGCTATCCTTTTTGGATATAATGATTATTTCAATCAACCAAACTTTGGTAACAATGCATTGGTTATTATCACTAACTTACAAACAGGTTCTGTTTTAGGTTATAGTCGTATGATTGCACAATCAAACAACAAATTCTTCAAAGTTGGTAAATGGAGATTTCAATGTTCAACACCAGCGCAGTTACAAATTACATTAAACATCAACCACGTTGATGCGAATGGTAAAACGTACACTACACCGTTGAACTTAAGTATCATGCGTGATGCTTACCAACAACAACCAGATATTATTGATATCACTAAACCAGTAACTATTGATGGTAACACGTTCTGTACGTTTACAATCTTAGCAGGTGCTGTTTTAACTATCAGTATGTTCCCTAGTTCGGTAATAAGCGGAAAAGCTAAATTAAATGGTGGTCACTCTGTTAACTCAGCTCGTCTTCCTCGTTTATCAGGCAAGAACGTTGCGCCCGTTATAATCCAAACAGGTCAATCTGTTCAAGGAATTACAGGACGATAGTTGTTTTTTCTACAATAATAAGAAGGGTGTGTGGATTTGAAGCACACCCTTTTTTTAATCTTTAAAAACAAATAGCCGTGAGTAGAAATAGAACAAAAAATAAACAAGTACAATACAAAACTCTGTTATCGGTTTTAGCCAATGGGTCAGAACTTGAGTCAAGAGATTTGCTTAAAAAATATTCTGGGCAAGATGCTCAAAACACAAAAGACCTCGAAGCTAAACTTGCGAGGGTTTATGCATTATCAACGGATAAAAGAGAAATTGAAAAACAGTTTGCTTTAATCCATCCACATAAAGAGTTTATCTTAAAATATATAAAACCAAAAGAGGAATTACAGGCATTACAACCTGATACTTCAATTACAGAAGATACTGATGTAAAAGAAGCTGAAAAATTAACTAATACAGTAATACACGACGGTTATTCTAATGCAAATGGATATGATTGTAGTAAGAGTTCAAACGCTTGTGGTTGCAATAGTAGTTTTAATGGTTATTCAAATATGATTGGAGATACTCAATCTTCAGCTTTAACATCAAATAATCATGCAATTATGGTAGTTGGAATAGTAAGTATAGTTGCACTTGTAGGAATGGTATTATATTTACATAAAAACAAAAAATAATAAGTATGGAAGTAGAAGTTATTTCAGATGCGTTTGTATTGACTCCTAATAAGGAGCATAAAAACTTTACAGAAACAGCACAAAAGATTCCTTCAGGCAGGATATTATTTGGAGAGCCTAAATTAATTAAAGGAAAAAGAAGAGGAGAGGATTTTACATATACATTATTTTTAACAGACAATCACGAGTTTATTCACTTAAATAAAATAAAACCAATGAAAACAACAGAAGTATATTTAGGAGCAGATTCACGGCAATCAGCAACAGTAGTATCAATACCATCAGTAAAAAACGCATTAACACCATCAGTTATTGCAGGAACAGCAATAGGGGCTGGCATAGGATTTGGATATTCTAAGCACAAGAAATTTGATAACAAAAAAACTATAGCATATACATTAGTAGGTGCAGTATTAGGTTTTTTTGGAGCTAAATACGTAGAAAAACGTAAAGGCATCGTTATCAAACCAAGTAAATAATTTTTAAAAAATAAATATTATGGAACAACCAACAATTGTAACATTAGCTCCTTCAACAGACGGAGATAAGTTAACGGTTTCCTCTTTTGAAGAAGCTTTTGGAGAATTTTCTGAACTACGTGGTCGTGGTCGTAAAAAAAGACAAACTAAACGATTAAAAAGAATTAAAGAAAAAACAGCTTTTAAAAAGCAAAAAGCTGATTTAAAAAAAGACCGTAGGGATGTTTTAGCTGAAGACCGTAAACGTAAAAAAAGAATAGCGTTGGGAATTCTTACAGGAGGCGCATCTGAAATAGGCTTTAAAATGAAGGAAAGAAGAGATAGAAAAAGAG
>JAYSTR010000219.1:0-2733 GCA_043719555.1 Bacteroidota bacterium
TGTGTGTCCAACTGGGTACTCGTGATAACTTAATTTTAATTTTAATTGCTGTAAATATGTATGAGCCTCACGCGCGCTACTCACATCTATTACTTTATCGATGGTTCCGTGTGATACAAATATTTTCAAAGACTTTAAATTTTCATTTGATTTAATAAGAGGTTTTATATCCTCTAGTAATCGTCCGCTTAACACCGCTATCCCTTTAATTTTATCGGGATTGGTTAATCCTAAACTATAAGCCAATATACCGCCCTGACTAAATCCACAAACATAAACACGTTTCGCATCAAACGAATGTTTTGATTTTAATTGAGCAATGAATTGTAAAACTTGCAATCTACTTTTTTCAGCTTCTTCTTTTTTGTAAGTTAATTTCCCTGTACTAAAATCTAAATTATACCAAGTGTAACTATCGTTTCCTAACTTATTAGGAGCTTGGACTGAAATCACTACGAAGCTATCGGGTAATTGATTCGCGAAGGCAAACAAATCTTTCTCATTACTTCCATAGCCATGTAATAAAATAATAACTGGAGGTTTGCTTTGTTTTATTTTTGCATCACGAATTAAATAATGCAACATCGGTTCTTTTACCTGAGCCTCATTTATTTTAAATGAAACAATAAATAATAGTGCTAAAATAAATTTCAAACTTTTCATTTCTAATAATTATCAAAAAACTTAATTCCCATCAGTCGTTTGTTATTTTCCATCGATTCGAATCCAAATTGCTGATACAAACCGTGCGCATCTAAAGTGGCCAATAGCATTCGTCTAAATAATTTCACTGTAGGATACGCCAAAATAAAACGCATCAATTCTTTCGATAAACCTTTGCCTCTGTAATCCTTATCGATAAACACATCTGCTAAATAACCAAAAGTTGAATTATCCGTAATTAATCGAGCAAACCCAATTTGTTTATTGTTATGATACACTCCAAAACACACACGTCCTTCAATTGATTTTTGTAAAATATCCATCGGAATATTTTGCGCCCAATAACTTTCTACACTCAAAAAATAATGGATATAATCGAGCTGTAATTTTGTTTTATCAGTCGAATACAAATAACCGTTTATGTTTTTTTCTTCTATCATAAATTACTAACGATTGCTAATTGCTTAGTTTTAATATCAAATACAAAGCGTGTAATTTTTTTAACTCCCAAATTCGAAAAATCAAATAATGTTTCCCAGCTTTTTATAGTTTCGTTATAACGCAATAACTGAGCATTTTCAGCTTTTATAAGTCCTAATTCGGGGTGCCATATAAAATCTTCATTCAAAGACTCATAAGTGCAATACAATTTACTTTCGCGCAACGTTGGGTTATAAATTCTAAACTCCATCATAGTTGAATCTTTTATCGCGTATATAAATTGATTGGTGTTTTTTATTTTTTTAAATGCTCGCGAAGGCTTATTACACAACCAATTATCTTCGTTTGTTTTTAAATTTAAAGCGTGTAACGATTGCGGCTCTGTTAGTTTAAAATACAACATCGTATCTTTATTTAACCAGGTATGGTAACCAACTGAATCTGTTTGCTCGTTAATAATTTTAGTGAATTTTCCATCCAATCCAAACTCCCAAATTCGCTGAGTAGAATCTTGCTCCACCACCACACAACTTAAACCAAACCCTGATGGCAAAAGCGTTGGCGAGTATTCGCTTACTTTAGAATTAGTAATATTGATGTGCGTTTTTTTTGTAATGTCGTAGCTATAAATATCTGACTGATTATCCTCTTTTATACTAACGTATAAAATTTGTTTTCCGTTTGTACTAAAAACAGGTTGATTATCGTAGCCCTTACGATTATTGATATTCAAAGGATTTGTATAGAGATACTTTCCCTCTTTTTTCTCTAGTTTAACTAACCAAATATCTGTTTCGGGCAATTGAGCAAAACTCAAAAGCGACCATAAAAAGCAAATACTACAAATCAATATCTTCATTATAAAACTTTTTAAATGAAGCCTGCACCATTTTATAAGTAACCAATCCCCACATAATACCAACCAACATCCCTACAAAAATATCGGACGGATAATGCACGCCCAAATAAATACGAGAATAAGCCGTTAAGCCTGCCCATACAAAACACAGACTTCTAAACCAAAATGGCTCAGAACTTAAGATAAAAAATAACAAAGTAGCTATGCCAAATGTATTAGAAGCGTGCCCTGAAAAGAAACCATATTGCCCACCCTTATATCCATTTACGGTATGCACTTGTGTGCTTATTTCAGTATTATGAGTTGGGCGATAACGCTTAACCGAATGCTTAACTATGTTAGACGTTTGGTCTGTTAAAATAATGAGTAGCACTATAAATGCCAGTAATACCAAGAGTTTTTTGGCACCTTCTTTTATAACGACTAAGTATATCCAGTAAAAAAACAAGGGTGCAAAAACCCAAATTTGCGAAACGTAAAACATAAACTGATCAAATAACGAAGTATGTAATCCGTTTAAATGTAAAAAAATGGTTCTATCAAATTGCTCTAGTGTATCAAACATATTTTAAAAATAACAAAAAGCAAATTAGTAACCTAGAACAACAATTGTTTAAAACTTGTTACTAACCCAAAACCACACATTTATTAACACTTTTCAACAAAGTACCTATATGCAAGCCTAACAATTATCTTTGTGCATCACTACAAACTATGAGCAATTTAAAAAAAATAAACAGCGCCCTTATTTCGGTTTTTTATAAAGATAA
>JAYSTR010000220.1:0-2717 GCA_043719555.1 Bacteroidota bacterium
CCCGAAGCTGAAGAGTTAATGCGTAAATTATACAAACCATTTTTAATGAATGGTCATCCAATTTATATTATGGATATTCCATCTGCAGAAATGACTAAATATGCAGCAAATGCGATGTTAGCTACAAAAATTAGTTTTATGAATGACGTTGCCAACCTATGTGAAATCATGGGAGCTGATGTAAACATGGTACGTAAAGGTATTGGTAGCGATACTCGTATTGGCACTAAATTTATTTACCCAGGTGTTGGCTACGGCGGAAGTTGTTTTCCTAAGGATGTGAAAGCATTAATTAAAACGGCTAAAGAACACAAATACAATATGCGTATTTTAAATGCTGTTGAAGAAGTAAATGAAAATCAGAAAGAAGTTTTATTTGATAAAGTAAAAAGTCATTATAATAATGATTTAAAAGGTAAGAAATTTGCATTATGGGGTTTATCATTTAAACCAAAAACGGATGATATGCGTGAAGCTCCATCATTAGTTATTATCGAAAAATTATTAAAAGCAGGTGCTAGCGTTGTAGCTTATGACCCAGTAGCAATGCACGAAGCAAAGCATACTTTAAAAGATACTGTTGAATACGCAACAGACATGTACGACTCATTAAACGGAGCAGATGCATTATTAATTATTACAGAGTGGCCAGAATTTAGAGCCCCCGATTTTGATGAAATTACAAAACGCTTAACTCAAAAAGTATTGTTTGATGGACGAAATATTTTTGATCATTTGGATATGAAAAAAATAGGTTACAGCTATTACTGTATTGGAGTTAAAACTAACTAATTAGTCAATGAGACGATGAATCAATTTGATTATTCAAATAGATTTAATAAAAACAATAACATTTCTTTAATTGTCAAATTATCGAATTAATAAATTTAATACTATGAGTCAAAAAAGAATATTAATAACAGGCGCTGCAGGATTTTTAGGTTCACACTTATGTGATCGTTTTATTAAAGAAGGCATGCAAGTAGTTGCAATGGATAACCTGGTTACTGGCGATTTAAAAAACATTGAACATTTATTTAAATTACCTCAATTCGAATTTTATCATCATGATGTTAGCAAATTTATTCATGTACCAGGTAACATTGATTATATTTTGCATTTTGCATCACCTGCAAGCCCCATTGATTATTTAAAAATCCCTATTCAAACTTTGAAAGTTTCTTCATTAGGAACTCATAATGTATTAGGTTTTGCTCGTGTAAAAAAAGCACGTGTTTTAGTTGCATCTACTAGCGAAGTTTATGGAGATCCGCATGTTCATCCTCAAACAGAAGATTACTGGGGTAATGTAAATCCTGTTGGCCCACGTGGTTGTTATGATGAAGCCAAACGTTTTATGGAAGCCTTAACCATGGCATATCACGAAACACACGGAGTTGAAACTCGTATCATTCGTATTTTTAACACTTATGGTCCTAAAATGCGATTAAATGATGGGCGTGTATTACCTGCATTTATTGGCCAGGCATTACGCGGCGAAGACTTAACTATGTTTGGAGATGGTAGCCAAACTCGTAGTTTTTGTTTTGTAGATGATTTAGTAGAAGGTATTTATCGTTTATTAATGAGTGATTATCACTTACCAGTAAACATTGGTAATCCGGATGAGATTAGCATCAAAGATTTTGCTGATGAGATTTTAAAATTAACTGGATCAAATCAAAAATTAATTTCGTTAGCCTTACCAAAAGATGATCCGAAACAACGTAAACCAGATATTACAAAAGCTCAACAAATTTTAGGATGGAATCCAAAAGTAAACAGAGCTGAAGGTTTAAAAATTACTTACGATTATTTCAAATCATTATCGAAAGAAGAATTAAATAAAACCGAACACCGTAATCTAGAAACACTGAATAAATAATTTTGATACGTCATTATAACATTACTGTAAAAGGAAAAGTTCAGCGTGTAGCATACCGCGTATGGGCACAAGCTACGGCTCAAAAATTAAACCTTACAGGTTTAGTTAAAAATTTACATAATGGCGATGTGTTTATTGAAGCTGAAGGTGAGGAGGAAAATATAAATAAGTTAATTGACTTATGTTATGTGGGCTCTCCTCGCTCCAAGGTTTTAGAAATAAATGCCGAAGAGCATCCTATAAAAAACATGGAAACCTTTGAGTTAAAACGATAATAGTTCGTTAACTATGAAAAACTCTTGAAGCAACAATAACATTGTTCTCAATCGTTAACGTTTCTCCAACGTATAAATCCTCTTCATTTTCAACGTGTCTAATATATTCCATAAACACCTGATATTCATCAGCGGTTAGTTTCACAACTTCGTATTGCAAAGATGGTAATCTATCAAACGAATCTTGCCACCAACTGCGTAAAGCGTCTTTACCAATAACTAATCCATTCGTTTCTGGTTTTCTTACTTTTAATTTCGGGCTAAAATGCTGGGCGTTATCATCATATAACGATAATAATTTTTCTAAATCGTGTGCATTAAATGCTTCAAACCATTGTATGGCAATCTGTTTGTGACTCATAGTATTTTAAATTTTAATGGCTAATCCTCCCTGTATTATTGCCAGTTTATCAACTCCTATTTCGCCGTAAATGCCAATATTATCTGTAAAATAATAGCGCATACCAACCGTAAAGGCTAAATACAAAGGTATACCTACACCAAAACTAATTTTTCCCTTTTTAAGATAGTTTGGATTTGTAGAAGTTTCGGAAATT
>JAYSTR010000023.1:0-15256 GCA_043719555.1 Bacteroidota bacterium
ATTCAATTTTAGAAGGCTATGTAGCAGTTCAGCAATTTGTAACAGTGGGTGCTCATTCGTTTTTAGCAGGTACATCGAAGGTTCGTAAAAATGTTCCTCCATTTATTCGTGTAGCTCGCGAGCCATTACAATACATTGGCGTTAACTCTGTAGGTTTAGCTCGTCGTGGTTTTGAAAAAGAAGTAATCGGTCAAATAGAAGATATTTACCGTTTAATATTTGTACGTGGACATAATACCACTAAAGCCTTAGAACTTGTTGAAGAAGAAATTGCAGATACAGCCGTTCGAAGTCAAATTGTAAATTTTATTAAATCATCGCAAGATGGTATTGTTAAAGGAATTTAATTCATAATCATAAAATGTCTCGCATACTTACAGGAATACAAAGTACCAATATACCTCACTTAGGAAATATTTTAGGAGCAGTTTTACCAGCTATAGAATTAAGTAAACAACCCAACAATCAATCGTTATTTTTTATTGCTGACTTACATTCGTTAACCACACAAAAAGATGCGGCTTTCAGAATTTCAAGCGTAAACTCGGTTGCTGCAACTTGGCTAGCCTTTGATTTTGATACTGATAAAAATTTATTGTATCGTCAAAGTCGTATACCCGAAGTATGTGAATTAACTTGGTATTTGAGTTGCTTCACACCATTTCCAATGTTGGCGAATGCGCATTCATTTAAAGATAAATCGGATAGATTATCAGAAGTATATACAGGATTATTTACATATCCGGTGTTAATGGCAGCTGATATTATATTGTATGATGCTGAATTTGTACCCGTTGGAAAAGATCAAGTACAACATATCGAAATTACCAGAGACATTGCTGCTAAAATAAATTACGAATACAAGCAAGACTTATTTGTATTACCACAAGCCAAAGTTGATGAACAAGTAATGTTGGTGCCAGGTATTGATGGGCAAAAAATGAGTAAATCGTATAACAACTTTATTAATATTTTTTTACCAGAAAAAGATTTGAAAAAAGTAGTTATGAGCATTGTTACTGATGCTAAAACACTTGAAGAACCTAAAGATCCTGATACTTGCAATATTTTTCAGATTTTTAAATTAATAGCGACCGAAACTCAAATTACCGAAATGCGTGCAAATTACACCAATGGTAATTACGGTTATGGTCATGCTAAAACAGCTTTATACGAGTTGATATTAGCCAAATTTGAGAGACCACGAAAACGCTATACTGAGTTAATGGGTAATACAGCATTATTAGAAAAAGAATTACAAGTTGGTGAAGCAAAAGCACGTGTAATGGCTCAAGAAAAATTAAAACAAGTTCGTGCTGTATTAGGGTTTTAATTGACTTCTTCGCACCAAATTTTAGTATCATTTATCAGTAGCAAATAATTTTTGCCATCCTTAAATAGATTAACAGATAAGGGTTTACGAGTTACATTAGTAATTGTATTCATCAGTTTACCTTGAGTATTTACCATATCTATTTTATGTGAAATGCTATCAAATGCTAAACAATAACTACTGCTACTTGTTTCTATTATAGAAGCATTGGAGTATATAGCTTGCTGATTAAAACTTTCGAATAATTTATTAGAAAACAAATCGTAACCATAAACTGCTCCGTTACCATAAACGATTACATCCTCTTGTGTATCATCATTTACTAAACCATATTGCGATTGAAACCCTGATAACTCATCACCAATTTTTGTAATTTCTTTTTTATCAATAAATGAAATTTTAGTTAATAGATTGTCTTTATCATCTAAAAAAATCAATTTCGTATTATCGATATTATTACTTGCCTGTAGATAAAAATTCTGCAGATTCTTTATAGCTTTATTTTTAAAATCTATACGCCCCTCCCCTTTTCTACTAAATACATATATTTTTCCTTCAACATCTACAGTCACTAAATAATCGCTAGCACCAACACGACAATATCGAATGGGTGCATTTACAACAGCATCTGTATTTACAGTAGAAAAGCCTTCTGTTTTAACCCCATACAACGAAAAATTATATATTTTTTTGTCAGCGCAAGCAATAAAAATGCGAGGGTCTTTTGTATTATCGTAATTAATTAAATTAATAGGTGATGTAATTTTCGCAGAAGTTTTTACAGGAAAGCCATCAACATAATTTCCGTTTCTATCAATTAAATGAAGGTAGTTATCGGTATTAAATAATAATTGATATTTATTATTCTTAAATAAATCTACTGTAAAAATTTTAGAAGTAACTTTTTCATTCAATTGTTTTTTCCAAAGTAGATTTCCAGTTGCAGTAATCAAATGAAGATTATTTCCATTGGTTTGAAAACAAATCTCATTTTCTTGAGTTGTATGATTAACAAAAATATGAGGCTCAGTAATTATTTGCTCATTAGCATCGTATGTCCACAACGCTTTTACAGAAAATGATTCAGAAGATTTAGCAACAATAGCGTGTGTTGCATTAATCCTTACTTGCATTAACTCTTTATTGTTTTTCGCTGTAAAAGAAATTTTAGAAATAGCATCAGTACTTGGATTAATAAAAACAGAATTAATTAACGGAGAAAACGACGTATTTTTTATTAAGCTCGTATTTTCAAAATACATAAAATTACTTTCTTGAGTAAAATTATCATTTGCATAATTTAAAAAATCATCATTTTTACTCAATACATTACCGCTACTAATACTTGTAGCAAATAAATTAACGGCATCTAAGTTTGTGAATAAAAACAACGCATCGTTATAAACGATGGCATAATCAAATAATTGCTCGTGATTAAAATAAGAAAATAATTGTTGATTAGCTTTTGCTAAACGATACGCGTTAAGTTCTCCTACAGCAAACGTACTATCGCTAATTGCATGAATCAACTGATTAGCTGTTTCTGCATCTTTAATAGTAATTTCCTCAATGCCTTGAGGTGTCATATTTATCCAGTAATTCGCATACAAAATTTCGTTAGATATATTTTCTAAGAAATCGTGTTTGATATTAAATAACGCACTGTCATTTATACTATTCCATAATTCAAATAAATCTTCTTGTTGAGAATCAGAAAAACCTTTTTCGAATTGCGAATAAAACTTAGCAGGTTCGCTTACTGAAATGCCCATTAATGACACTAGGCTCGATGGTAAATCATCGTAATGTGAGATTTTAGTTGGAGCTTGATTTTTTGTAAAATTTAAAAATGAAGTAGAGTCATAAATTGTATAACCATTCAAGGTTATTTCATTCAGTTCAATCGTTGTATTAAAAATAGATTGCTTTGAAAATAATGATTTATCAATAAAAGATGAGTTCGTATGATTTACAAACACTTGCGTAACCTGCTTACCATTTGATTTTACAAGATTCGTGTAATTTTCATTAGATGATAACGCCGATTTTTTTTCAAGATTGATGGCATTTTGCAACAACGATAAATCGTTTGAAAAATAAACGATTCCATCATTTAATGTTGCTAACCACTTATAGGAATTGATTTTAAAATCATATACGTCGTACGATGAAATCGAAGCGTTTTTTACAAACATCGATTTAAAAAAACCATCAACAGCAAAATCATCGTTAGTTTCCTTGAGTTTAAATTGAACTAATTGATTGGTATTATCTCCAGATTTAACAAAACTCCAATACAAGGAATTACCATTTAATAAATCGGCTACAGTCGTATTTTTTTTAATAATAGAATCAAAAAACTGAATACCTTGATGCGCGTGTTTAACGGACTCTTCAGATAACAATACATTCCAAATTAAATTTTGTCGAGTTAACTGATTAATTAAATCCTGTGCTTGTTTGGTTTCAATAACACAACTCACTGTATTAGGAATATGATCCATTACAAATACATTTGGTTCTTTACTGGCTTTTAATCTATTATAGGCAAAGTATGCCAATATGAGTGAGCCAATGACAAAGAGGAAAAATGCAATTTTTTTAATCATAACGTATACTTAAATGTATGCGTTATTGCTTAAGCTACTGAATGCAAATAAAAGAGTTATTAAACTTAAATTGTGAATTTGAACCTTTATATCACCAAGTTCAACAAATCGCGTTGCTGAACAACTTTACAATTAAACTTTTGGTTCCAGTAATACGCTAAATACTCTTGTTCTGTTTGCGATTGTGTGGGTACTAAAATACAGTTGGTGTTTTTTAATGTAAACAAATCCATCAAAGTGCTATAACCACTCCGGCAAATAATAGTTTCTGATGACGATATTAATTCGCTTAATTCTATTGACGTTGGAGAATTATATACCAGCATATTTGAATTTACTTTTTGATGCAAATCAGTTTTCGTTCCTCGTACAAGAGCTATTTTTTTCATTGACTTATTAGCAATTTCAATTAATAAGTTTTCAAACTGGGTACGATGAGGTTCTGGACCAGAAATTAAAAATAAATAATCAAACTTTTTTGCTTGAGTTTGAGGAATTACTAATCGGCTTAATGAACCTAAATATATAGCATTTACAAAACGCTTATGCTGAGATAAATTCCCTGCTAAAGACTCCGATTCATTTTCAAAATCAGGAACCCACACTTGATTAAAATTTTTAATATAACGATGGTGAATTTTATTTGCAATCGCCGATAAAATTCCTGCTTGTATATTTAATTGATGAGTAATGTAAATGCTTTCAACTTCCTTATTATATAAGCCGAAACGATTATCACTAATCACAACATCAATTTTATACTTTTTAATTATTTGTTGTAATTGCTTGTGTTCCTTTTTTATAACAGACACTATATGCGGAGCATCAAATATTAATTTAAGGCTTAATGGCAGGTATTTTGAATACGAAATATTGTAAGGCTCAATAGCTACTTTTTGTAAATCAGGAAATTCCTCATTAAAAATCAGAGAAGTCGTTGGGGTAACTCCAATAATAATAGTATTAAATACTTGCAATTGTTTAATTAATGCTACACATCGGGTTGCGTGCCCTAAACCCCAATCGAGTGCCGAAATAAATATGATTTTGTTTTTTATAATACTACAAATTAAGTAAAAATTTTAACTTTACTAGGTGGTTGAAAATTTTACCGAACATATACAAAGCATCTTAAAAACACTACCCGAATGTCCAGGTGTTTATCGTTATTATGATGATAACAATGCTTTGCTATATGTTGGGAAAGCTAAAAATTTAAAAAAACGCGTCACATCCTATTTTACTAAAGAGCATGATACTTATCGTTTACGAATGATGGTGAAAAAAATTGTTGATATAAAAACCATTAAGGTTGATACCGAAATGGACGCTTTAATTTTAGAAAACAATTTAATAAAAAGTCTCAATCCTAAGTATAATGTGATGTTGCGAGATGATAAAACGTATCCTTGGATTGCTATAAAAAAAGAACGTTTTCCACGCGTATTTCATACTCGCCAACTAAAAAAAGATGGCACGGAATATTTTGGTCCCTTTCCTTCAGGTACAACGATGCACATTTTATTGGATTTAATAAAACAATTGTATCCATTACGAACGTGCACTTTAGATTTAAGTGAAGACAAAATTCAACAAAAAAAATACAAGGCTTGCTTAGAGTTTCACATTGGCAAATGCAAAGCACCTTGTGTAAGCTTGCAAACACAAGAGCAATATGATACTGGCATTGCTCACATTCGTGAAATTATTAAAGGCGATATTCAGTTTGCTATAAAAGATTTAAAACGATTAATGCTGGAGCATGCAGAAAAACTGGAGTTTGAAGATGCCTCTCTTTTAAAAAGAAAATTGGAGTTGCTCGAAAAATACCAAAGTAAATCTACCATCGTTCATCCCTCTATTACTGATACGGATGTGTTTGCTATTATTAGCGACGAAAAAACAGCTTACATCAACTACTTTAAAGTAATGAATGGTACCATTATTCAGGCCCAAACACTGGAGTTAAAAAAGAAATTAGACGAAACAGATGAAGAGATTTTAGTATTTGCAATTAATGAAATCCGAATACGTTATAATTCCTTAAGTAAAGAAATTTTTGTGCCTTTTGAACCCGAATTTACGTTTGAAAATGCCAAATACATCATTCCGAAAATTGGAGACAAAAAACATTTATTGGATTTGTGTTTTAAAAATGCGGAATCATATAAACGTGAGCGAGAAAAACAAATAGCCTTAGTAGATCCTGAAAGACACATTGATAGGGTGATGCAACAAATGATGAAGGATTTGCGTATGCGTGAAGAGCCACGCCGAATTGAAGGATTTGATAACTCGAACATACAGGGTGATTATGCGGTAAGCGCTATGCCTGTTTTTATTGATGGTAAACCTGCAAAAAAAGAGTACCGCCATTACAATGTAAAAACCGTTGTTGGCCCAGATGATTTTGCAACAATGGAAGAAGTAATTTTAAGACGTTACTCCCGTGTTATAGAAGAACAATTACCAATGCCACAATTAATTGTTATTGATGGAGGAAAAGGGCAGTTAGGCGCAGCTGTTAATAGCTTACGTAAGCTAAATTTAATGGGCAAAGTAACGGTAATAGGCATTGCTAAACGTTTAGAAGAAATTTATTTTCCAGGCGATTCCATTCCGCTGTATTTAGATAAACGTTCGGAGACTTTAAAAATCATACAGCATATTCGTGATGAAGCGCATCGTTTTGGTATTACGCATCATCGGAACAAACGTAGCCGCGAAACCTTTAAAACTGAGTTATCCGAAATAAAAGGAATTAGCGACAAAACAGCTCAAAAATTACTAACTGACTTAAAATCTGTAAAAGGGATTAAAGAAGCTACTTTAGCTGAATTAGTTACCATTATTGGACAAGCGAAGGCTCATCTGGTGTATAATTTTTTCAAGAAGAGTTCAGAAGTTCAATAAAAAAGCCGTTCTGAATAACTCAAAACGGCTTTAAAACTTCAAAACTGCATTTATAAGTGCAAATCAGCTTTTTTAGCTAATAATTGCTCTTCTGTTTCAACATGATCATCATCTTTCACGCAACAATCTACGGGGCAAACCGCGGCACATTGTGGTTCATCATGAAAACCTGCACATTCAGTACATTTATCAGTAGCAATATAGTAAACATCCATACTGTATGGCACTTGGGGCGCATCAGCATCAACGTTTAATCCCGTATTTTTTCCAGTAAATGCACCTTTTACTTTAGTTCCATCAGCAAAACGCCACTCAGCGCCTCCTTCATATATTGCATTATTTGGGCACTCAGGTTCGCAAGCACCACAATTAATACACTCATCTGTAATTTTAATAGCCATTTTTTAATAATTTTGCTTAATAATTCAATACGCAAATATATCAATAAATATTATGACATTAAAACAAAGAAAAGACGCATTTATACAATTAGGTTTATTTATTAGTCGTCATTTTTCTAATACAAGACTTGAAAAGGAAGAAAAATTTCATAACGATTTAACCCAATTAATTGAGATTGCGTATTCCTATAACGGTTGGTTTACTCCTGATAATGTAGAACGCGCCTTAATGGGTATTTCTTCTATGACAAATACAACTGAATTAAATGCATTTTCTGATACAATTCCAGATACGGAAAGCGATAAAGTTATTGCCGTAATTATGGCAGGGAACATTCCAGCTGTTGGGTTTCACGATATGTTGTGCGTGTTGTTATCGGGTAAAAACATTTTAATAAAAGTATCGAGTGATGATCCTGCTTTTATTCCATTTTTAGCAGGTATGCTTATTTATTATGAGCAAGATTTTGCTAAAAAAATTAATTTTTCAGATGCACGCTTAAGTAATTTTGATGCGGTTATTGCAACTGGTAGTAACAATACAGCTAAACATTTCGAGTTTTACTTTGGCAAATATCCTAATATCATTCGCAAAAACCGTTCGTCCATTGCCATCCTTACTGGTAAAGAAACTAACGAAGAGTTACAAGAATTAGGTAAGGATATTTTTTATTACTACGGTTTAGGATGCCGCAACGTATCTAAATTATTTGTACCAAAGGATTATGTATTTGATAAATTATATGAGGCTATTTATGATTTTAAATATGTATTAGATAACAAAAAATACAACAATAACTACGAGTACAATCGCGCTATTTATTTACTGGATTTAGTGCCCTTTTTAGATAATAATTTTTTAATGCTAAAAGAAAGCGAAGAAATGCACGCGCCAACATCAGTTATTTTTCACAAATCATACACTAATCAAGAAGAGGCTGTTAATAAGATTAAAGCAAACGAAGCGATTTTACAATGTGTTGTGAGTAATTTTGAAATAGAAGGAATTAAGACCATTGCATTTGGAAAAACACAGCAACCATCAGTTTTTGATTTTGCTGATAATGTAAATACCTTAACTTTTTTACAAGCAATAAATTAAGTATATTTAATACAATGAAAAAAGTAATTTATCTCGGTTTGTCTATGTTGTGTTTTGGGTTTATAACCAAAGCTCAAACAAACGATGTATTTATTACAGATTCAATTTCTAATATTATTATCCCGAATGTATTTACTCCCAATGCAGATAGTATTAATGATGTATTTAAGCCTCGTTTAGATGAAATAACTAAACTAAGTTTTTCGATATACAATCGTTATGGTAATTTAATTTTCGAAACCAATCGTTTAAATGGTTTTTGGGATGGACACACAACAAGTGGCGAGCCCTGTACTGATGGTGTTTATTTTTGTGTATTAACAGGCACTGGTATCGACGGAAAAACATATAAAGAAAAAACTTTTATTCAATTGTTTACTAACTCTCACTATAAAAAGTAAAGTTATTTTAAAAGTCTCAAAAATATTATTTAATTATCCGAACACCTTACATTTTAATGGCATTTCAAACATCTCCTTAACTTGTACCGAAGGTAAAATTTTAGCCATTGTTGGAAAAAGTGGAAGTGGCAAAACAACTCTTTTAAAATGTATTTATGGTTTAGAAGATTTAGCAGAAGGTGAAATCACAATTGATAAAAAACGAGTACTTGGCCCTGCCTATAACTTAATTCCTGGGCACGAAGATATGCGTTTTGTGAGTCAGGATTTTTACGTATTAGATAATCATACTGTTGAAGAAAACATTACTGATAAATTAATTGGCTACACAAACGAATATAAATTAAAACGTGCTAATCAATTAATGAGATTATTAGATATTACCTCCTTACGAAATTTAAAAGCGGTTACTTTATCATCTGGTCAAAAGCAACGCGTAGCTATTGCTCGTTCCTTAGCTGAGTTTCCGCGATTATTATTATTGGATGAACCTTTTAGTAATTTAGATTTGCCGTTGCGTGATAAAATTTTTACATATATCCGTCAGCAAATAAAAAAACAAAAATCATCTGTCATCTTAGTGACTCATCAGCCCGAAGAAGCTTTACGTTATGCCGATGAAACCATAGTGATTGAAAACGGAAAATTAATTCAGCACGATAATACTTTTTCTGTTTACTATAAACCAAAAAACAAAAGTGTAGCTGCTTTAATGGGACGCTATTTTACGTTGGATAAAAGCGAGTTACTAAATACTAAAACGGAGTTCACAAAAAAACAAACCTACATCAGGCCAAATCAGTTACAAATAGTAACTGATAAAAAATCAGCTCACGTAGAGGTAACTGTTACCAATGTGTTTTTTAATGGTTATGGCTTTGAGTATTTTGCTGAAACCACCAACGAAAACCCTATTTACTTTTATTCAAAAGACAATACAATTAATATTAGCGATACTGTTTATTTAAAAATTAATTGGTATTAGTATAGTATCATTGCAGCCATTTTTAAAATATATAGCTAAGCACATTTACGATCATTATCAAAATGATACCGAACAATTATGTATTGTTTTACCAAACAAACGTGGTGCTTTATATTTAAAAAAACATCTAGCAACTACTTTTAATAAAACCATTTGGCTACCTACTATTATTAGTGCAGAAGATTTAGTAGCGCAACTATCTGGCTTACAACAGGCCGATAGCATTGATTTAATTTGCGATTTATATACAGCTTATTGTAACATACTTGGAGCAAAAGCCGAACCCTTTGATACGTTTGTGAAATGGGGAAGTATGATGCTCCAAGATTTTAATGAGTGTGATCGGCACTTAGTTGATACAAAAAATCTATACCAAAATTTAAAAGAAATTAAGGAGATAGAAAGCTGGTCGTTGAGCGCTGATAACTTAACTGATACACAACAAGACTATTGCGACTTTATGCATCAAATGGGTGACATCTATGAGTTATTTGCAAAAACGTTAATTCAAAAAAAACAAGCTTATCAAGGCTTAATGTATCGCGAAGCGGTTAATAATTACAAGCAATCAGCATACATACAGCAATTTAAAAAAATAGTTTTTTGTGGATTTAATGCTTTAAACAAAGCAGAGATTTTAATTTTTTCGGATTTAATAAAACAACAAAAAGCCGAAATAATTTGGGATACCGACAAATACTATATGGATAACGAGGCTTTTGAAGCTGGTTTATTTTTACGTAAAAATTTTAAAGTAGATAGTTTAAATTCAAAAACATTAGTAGGTAACTATTTTAAGGAAAGCTCCAAACAAATTAATATTGTTGCTGTTCCAAAACAAATTGGCCAATCGCAAGTTGTGTTTAATCAATTAACGCAATGGATAAAAGAAGGCAAATCATTAACTAACACGGCTATTGTTTTGGCCGACGAAAGTTTATTGTTTCCTGTATTACATCAACTACCTAATGAGGTAGAGCACGTAAACATTACAATGGAATACCCAATTCGATTGTCGCCTATATATGATTTAATTGATAATTTAATTCAGCTCCAAGTATCCATTCAAAAAAACAATTCGAAAAATTATTATTATTTAGATGTTTTTAAATTATTACAAAACTCTTTATTTAAAACATACTATAGTTCCTTTAATCCCGAAATAAGCAGTCAGCAAGTTATTCAACAAATTATTGATCGCAATTATGTTTGGATAAATACCTCAACACTTGAACAATTATTCGGAAAAGATTATACAATTATTAAATCTTTATTTGCTTACTGGGAGGTTTCCAGTAATGGTATTGCTTGTATTTTTGACATATTAAAACACATTAATACAAGCGAAACTATAGCATCACAATTGTCATCAGCGGAAAAAGAATACATTCATATTTTCACCACATATTTTAATCGTTTACAATCCGTTATTACCTCGTACGATTTTTTAAATTCTTTACACACTCTAAAAAGTTTATTTAAACAAATTATTGGAACAGCTTCTGTTCCCTTTATTGGCGAACCTTTGCGCGGCTTACAAATTATGGGTGTATTAGAAACCCGTACTCTAGACTTTGAAAACATTATTATTTTAGGAGTTAATGAAGGCGTGCTTCCATCAGGGAAAACAACCAATTCATTTATTCCCAATGATTTAAAGCGTCATCACGATATGCCATTGTATGGCGATAAAGATGCGATTTATGCATATCACTTTTATCGATTACTACAACGCGCTACAAATATTACGTTAACCTATAATACAGAAACATCGGTTTTAGGCTCAAGCGAAAAAAGTCGTTTTTTAACACAACTACAATTTGAGTTAAGTAAATACAATACAGCAATTTCAATAACTGAAAATATGCTGAGTGGGAATACCCTACCCGCTTCTAAAAAAAATACCATTAGCATTACTAAAACAGAACAAAGTCTGCAACCCATTTTGCATAAACTTATTACTGATGATGATTATAGTGGCTTAAGCCCATCAGCTTTAATAACCTATAAAGATTGTGGATTAAAGTTTTTTTACAGATACGGTGCTGGTATTAAAGAAACGGAAGAGGTAGAAGAAAATGCAGAAGCGAATACGTTTGGAACCATTTTACACAAAGCCTTAGAGTTACTGTATAAACCATTTATAGGAAGAGTGGTTACTGAAAATGATATCAAGCTTGCTATAACTAAAATTGAAGAAATGATTACCATTGCTTTCAGCGAGCATTTTTCGAAGAAAGAAAGTTTATTAGGGAAAAATTATTTACAACAAAAAGTATTAAAAGAATACGTTAATAAACAATTACTAGCCGATTTAAAATTAGTACACTCCACACCTAAAACCAATGATTACTTAAGTATTGTTGATTTAGAAAAGAAATTAAAAGCAACTATTACGGTTACTATTAATAATGTTCCTACCACCGTATTTATTAATGGCTCTGCGGATAGAATTGATAAACTAGGTAATGCCTATAGAATCATTGATTATAAATCATCAGTAAAAGCTAGCGATAAATTTAAATTCGCAAACTTTGATAGCCTATTTAATGATAGCGATTATAATAAATTATTACAATTATTTATGTATGCTTGGTTGGTTGTAAAAAACAACATCGCAAGTCCCGAAACACTAGTACCTTGCATCATCCCATTTAAGGCCCATTCCGAAAAGCCTGTTATGATTTTTACGGATGATAAAAAACCTTTACCTTTTATATTTACGCAGGAATTATTAAATGATTTTGAATCGCATTTAGTAATAGAAATTGAACATATCATTTCTCAACAAACAAAATTTACTCAAACTGAAAATGAAGATAATTGTATGTATTGTGCCTATGCCGATATTTGCAACGTGAAGTAATTATTTTTATACAATACATCTCAATGAAAAACTTTCTAATAATTTTACCAGTAGCCTTTTTACTAAGTTGCAGTAGCAACCATCAAACCGATAACTCACATTCAACTAATACTACTATGATTTTAAATCCGAACATTACACCTGCACCCATTGCAAATAAAAAAGAACACTGGCGTACTATCCACGGCGATAGCGTATTAGATAACTATTACTGGATGTACGATTTTTTTGGTAAAGGTCCAGACAGTACCAAAGCAGTAGATTATTTAATAGCAGAAAATACGTATTTAGATACAGTAATGAGCGGTACAAATAAATTGCAAGCTGATTTATTTACCGAAATGAAAGCGCGTATTAAAGAGAAAGATGAAAGTGTACCTACCTTTAAAAATGGATATTATTACTACACACGAACCGAAGAGGGTAAACAATATTATAAATATTGCCGTAAAAAAGGGAGCCTAACAGCTACTGAAGAACTATTATTAGATATTGATAAAATGGCCGAAGGTCATTCATATTACTCAGCCACTGGCTTTAAAGTAAGTGAAGACAATAAACTATTAGCTTATGCGATTGATGATGTTAGTCGTAGACAATATACCATACACATTAAAAATATTGAGACAGGCGAAATTTTAAAAGACGCTATTAAAAATACCGAAGGAAATCCTTGTTGGGCAAACGATAACAAAACTTTATTTTACACATCGAAAAATACAGTAACCTTATTGTCCGAAAAAATTAAACGCCACACACTTGGTACTGATGAAAATGCAGATGTAACTGTTTATGAAGAAAAAGATAAGAGTAATTATATAGGTGTATTTAAAAGTAAAAACAGTCAGTATATTTTTATCACATCACACGCTACCGTTTCATCTGAAGTATTAATGGTTAATGCATCTAAACCTACTGATGTCTTTAAAATATTTCAGTCACGTATTAAAAACACTATTTACGATGTTTTCACGTTAGCCGATAAATTTATTATTAAGACAAATATTGATGGAGCCCTTAATTTTAAATTAATGGAATGCCCACTTGATAAAACAGATTCGAAAAACTGGAAGGATTATATCCCGCATAATAAAGAGGTATTAATAGAAGGTATCAGTGAGTTTAAAGATTTTTTAGTTGTAGGCGAACGTAAAAATGGATTAATCAATGTTCGTATTAAAAATTTAGTGACTAACACTGAACACTATATTAATTTTAATGAACCAACTTATGATGCTTTTATGGTAAGCAATCCAGAATATGTAACGTCTGTTTTTAGATATGGCTATACCTCATTAACTACGCCTAGTTCTACTTTCGATTATGATATGAATAAGAAGCATCAACAGTTATTAAAACAACAGGAAGTACTTGGTGGTTATAATGCCGCAGACTATGTAACTGAGCGTTTATACGCAACAGCTAAAGATGGCACAAAGGTTCCGATATCCATCGTTTATAAAATAGGGTTGAAAAAAGACGGGAAAGCACCTTTATTATTATACGCTTACGGAAGCTATGGTAATAGTATTGATGCAAGTTTCGCATCTACTCGTTTAAGTATCCTTGATAGAGGTTTTGTTTATGCGATAGCACACATACGTGGTGGACAAGAATTAGGTCGCCAATGGTATGAAGATGGAAAGATGATGAAAAAGATAAACACCTTCACGGATTTTATTGATTGCGGAGAATTTTTAATCAAAGAAAAGTATACTTCAAAAGAGCATTTATATGCACAAGGCGGAAGCGCTGGTGGCTTATTAATGGGGGCCGTGGCCAATATGGCTCCTGATTTATGGCGCGGTGTTTTAGCTCACGTACCTTTTGTTGATGTTGTAAACACTATGCTTGATGAAAGTATTCCATTAACAACCAATGAATTTGATGAGTGGGGAAATCCAAAAAACAAAGACGCATATAACTATATGAAAAGTTATAGCCCATATGAAAACATTGAAGCTAAACACTATCCAAATATGTTAGTGACAACTGGATTACACGATAGCCAAGTACAATATTTTGAACCAGCTAAATGGGTAGCAAAACTGCGTGCCACAAAAACAGATAGCAATGTATTATTATTAAAAACTAATATGGAATTTGGACACGGTGGTGCAAGTGGTCGTTTTGATTACTTAAAAGATGTGGCTTTAAATTACGCATTCATCTTTAGCCTGGAAGGAATTACAAAATAAGAGTTTTTTTAGTTCTTAAATAATTTTACCGACGAATAACTTACTCGCTGGTATGGTGCGGTAGGCTTTGACGAAACAGTGTGAAATCATAGTTTTTCAGGAGGAGAAGTGAAGAATTTTGTGCGATGAAAAACGGATTTGGCGTTTCGTCTTGAATTTTTGATTCTTTTTTTCAAGAAAAAAGAATATTGAAAAAACAGAAATATCATTTTGATGAAACAAAAAAAACCTCTAAGTAATACTTAGAGGTTTTTTAATTTACTAGTGATGGTGATGTCCACCTGGACCGTGAACGTGACCGTGATCTATTTCTTCTGAAGTTGCTTCGCGAACTTCTAAAATTTCGCCAACAAAATGTAAGTGATTATCTGCTAAGGGATGATTAAAATCCATTACAACGTAATTATCACCAATCTCTTCAACATAACCCATTAACTGATTCCCATCA
>JAYSTR010000221.1:0-42819 GCA_043719555.1 Bacteroidota bacterium
AACAATTATCAGCTTCATCAAAAAATCAGCACGACGATTGCAAAAAAATAAATATAAAAGATGCCGAAGAGGGTGATTTAGTGTTTTTTAATACCTCGGGAAAGGGAGTGTCACACGTTGGTGTGTATTTACAAAACAATAAATTTGTGCACGCCTCCACAACCAAAGGTGTAATGATTAGCGATTTAAACGAACCTTACTTTAAAAAAAATTACATAAGTTGCGGTAAAGTAAAATAGTTTACAAACTATACTTCGAAATTTTATCAATCGTTGCATTAAAATCATCTATTAACTCACGCATAACTTCAGATACTGTTTGTAGTTTATTAATATCTCCCGACACTTGCCCTATTTCTAATTCACCTTCGTGCATATTACCTTCAAACATCCCTAACTTAGAGCGTCCTCGTCCTAATAAATGATTCAATTCCTCTACACTGGCGCCTTTTTTTTCTAAATCATCTACTTTATTATAAAATTCGTTTTTCAGTAACCTTACTGGCGTTAATTGTTTTAAGGAAAGTTTTGTATCACCTTCTTTAGCATCAATAATAGCCTGTTTAAAATTTTGATGAGCCGATGATTCCTGGGTGGCCGCAAATCGACTTCCAATCTGAACACCTTGAGCTCCCAATGCCAATGCCGCTGCCATTGCCTGCCCCGAACCAATTCCTCCAGCTGCAATTAATGGTATATTAATATGTTTTTTAACACTTGGAATCAAAACCATAGTGGTTGTTTCTTCTCGCCCATTATGTCCTCCAGCTTCAAAACCTTCAGCAACAATCGCATCTACACCTGCCTCTTGGCATTTTATGGCAAACTTAACGTTAGAAACAACGTGAACTACTTTAATTCCTTGATCTTTTAGATGTTTAGTCCATGTTTTAGGATTGCCAGCCGAGGTAAACACAATTTTCACACCTTCTTCAACAATAATTTTCATGTGTTCCTCAATATTTGGATACAAAAGAGGTACATTAACGCCAAATGGCTTATTAGTAGCAAGTTTACATTTTTTTATTTGATTTCGTAATACATCAGGATACATAGACCCAGAACCTATTAAGCCAAGTCCTCCACAATTAGATACAGCCGAAGCTAATTCCCATCCACTACACCAAATCATTCCTCCTTGCACGATTGGGTATTTTGTGTTAAATAATTGATTTATAGCTTCCATTGGCATATTTTTTGTTTGTAAAGTTAGAAATTTTGCTATTTTTGTATACTATTTTATTAAAAGAATTTATTTAGATGAAAAACATTTTTATACTACTAGTTTTATTAATGCTCACAACTGTTTCTAAAGCGCAATGGCTCTGGGATTATGGTGTTAGTGCTGGTATTTCTAATTACTTAGGCGATATTGGAGGAAAAGAAAAGACTCGTAGGGATTTTGTAGCTGACATGAAAATGGCAAAAACGCGATGGAATGTTGGAGCATTTGCGCGCTATAAAGTACGTCCAAAAATTTCGGCTAAACTTGCGTTTGATTACTTACGCATTGAGGGAGATGATAAACTATCTTCTAATCCTGCACGAAATACACGAAATTTAAATTTCAGAAATGATATATTAGACTTAGCGCTTACTGGCGAATTTTTCTTTTTTGAAGATAATGATTTGGGTAACACTTATCGTTATAAAAATGGATTTAGAGCTTATGTATTTGGCGGCATAGGTGGCTTTTACCATAATCCAAAGGGTAATGCTGGCGGTGGATGGCAAAAACTACAGCCTTTACAAACTGAAGGTGTAAATTATAAAAGACTTGGAATAAATATTCCTATGGGTTTAGGATTTTATTTTACATTTAGTAAAAAACATCGTATTGGTTACGAAGTAAATTTACGTAAAACTTTTACTGATTATTTAGATGATATCAGCGGAGATTATCCAACTGATCCTACAGTTGGCGATCCAACATTTACTAATCGCTCTTATGAGTTGTATCCATATACAAAAGAACAAACTGGCTTATTTAAATCTCATCAACCTGGCAACAAACGTGGTGAAACTGGCCATAAGGATTCGTATATGACTATGAGTTTATCATACAGTTATGTTATTCGAGGAAAATCAAGTTTTTATCGTGGAAAATATGGTCACTTTTTTAACCACAGAAAGCGTGGTAAAGTTCGTAAGATCAGAGCGAAATTCTAAAAAAATATAAAATTAGATTAAACACAAAAGCCGAAAACTAGTTTTCGGCTTTTGTGTTTTTAAGTTCTATCCAACGCGACAAATATTTTGTGCTTTGCATTGTATGATGGTTTAACATAGAGCCTGTAAAATTATTTAATCGCATTTCATTAAAATGGTTAACTATATAAATAATTTTATCCTTAAATACTTGAGAATAATTATTTTTATTAAACACCTGATTAATAATATCAAAACCACAATTTTGAGCATTTAACCACACCTCTTTATTTGTATAGAGTTCAATCCCTTTATCTGCTATATCCTCAGCGGTATTTTCTATAAATCCGCTCCATTTACCGAACTCATTCATGCCTTCTGCGCCAACTAATGTAGTTACATTTGGAGTTCCGCATTGCATAGCATCAATTAACTTACCTTTTAATCCTGCTCCAAATTGCAATGGCGCTAAACAAACTCTAGCTTTTCGCATTACATCATGAGCATTTTCTGCACGACCTTTAATTATAAAACCTTGCTTACTATTATGTAACTGAAACACTTTTTGTGTTGGATAAGCACCATAAATATGCAATTCAGCTTCGGGTAATTTCTCTTTAATAATGGGCCATATTTTTTCTTTTAAAAAAACAACAGCATTCCAATTTGGCTCATGTAAAAAATTACCAATAGATATAAAATGATTCCTACTCTCAAATGATGGTAATTGCGCTAATTCAGTATTACTAATATTGTCGAGTAAAAATGGTAAATAAAATAACAACTCTTTAGGAACCTTAAACTCATTCAATAATAATTCTAATTCATATTTAGAAATCATTAACGACAAATCGCATCTATAAATACTGGCTATTTCGCGCTTAGCTAAATCACTGTATAAATATGATTTATTAACTGTTGCATTATCTTTAAAAGCTTGTTGGCGAGCTAATCGCAAACAGTGTAAATCTTCGGTATCTAATATTTTAATTGCATCAGGGCAATGTTCCGTAATACGCCAACCGTATTGTTCTTCAGAAATGAATCTGTCAAATACGACTATAACTGGTTGTAATGTTTTTATAAATTCGTCAAAACTTGCTGCATTTAATTCAATCGCTTGACAAGTCACGTGTAACGATTTTAAGTCAGAACTAAACTCACTAACCATCGCAGAGCTTGCAAATGTTACATTATAGCCTTGTTGTGTAAATTCTTTGATTAACTCTATTATACGTGTGCCTGCCGCAGATGAATTTGACTCAGGCCAAACCATACCAATAAATAATATGTTTTTGCTGTTTGCCAACTGCTATAAATTAATTTTTACTTAAACCTTAATTTAAAAGAAACCCCAGCTTGTAATTTACTATTGTAATCAAGATTAGTGTATGGCTTGATCTGCAAACTCAAATCATCACTCACATCAAATGTTTTTAAATGTGCGTCAACATTCGCGTCAATAATATTAATGATATAAACTCCAGCGCCGAAAATCAAAGCTAAATCGCGGTATTTTTTATAATATTTTTTTTGGGTAATTAAATCAGTGTTACTGTAGTTTACCGCAGGAACAGTTGTTTCATCATCATCATTGGCATACAATAAACTATTACTATATAATTTGTATTGCACTTGATTGGTGTAAGCCCAATATCCCAATCCACCTATAGCGGCATAAATAACAGGTGCTTTCCAGTATTTACGGTTATAAATTTGTCCGGCCCCTGGCAAAATAGCACTTAAAATAGTTGCTTTACGAGCCGAAGAATAAATAGCTTTTTTCAAGGCACGCTTAGCTGCTAATGAATCTTTTTTATGATTATTAATTGTATCGTTTTTTTGCGCAGATAATATACTGCAACAAAATAGGATGATTATAATCAATAATTTATGATTCACTTTCAATTAAAAATGTTCTCGACTACGCTCGAACTGACAAATAGAATAGAATAACTTTTAATTAATATTAAAAAACGACAAGATATGTTCAAGTTCAGTGTCATTACTAAAACTTAAATTAATACTACCATTACCTTTAGGTGTACGCTTAAATGAAAACGATTTACTAAATATTTTCTCTAACTTTTTTTCTATTTGCTTATCCTCAATAGTTAAAGGTTTTTCAAGACGAGTTGTTTTAGGTTTGAATTGTAATTTTTCATCGCGGACTAATTCTTCCACCTGGCGAACCGATAATTCATTTTCAACTGCCATTGCATAAATAGCCAATTGTTTATCTTCATTCTCAACGCTTAATAAAGCGCGAGCGTGCCCCATTGTTATGTCTTTATCGCGAACTGCTTTTTGAATAACCGCCGGTAATTTTAATAAACGTAAAAAATTAGTTACGGTACTACGTTGTTTGTTTACCTTTTCACTTAATTGCTCTTGTGTTAAATTACACTCATCAATTAAACGTTTATAGCTTAATGAAACTTCAATAGGATCTAAATCTTCGCGTTGAATATTTTCGATCAATCCCATTTCAAGCATCGCCTGATCATTAGCCACACGAATGTATGCAGGTATTTCTGTTAATCCAGCAATTTGCGTTGCTCTAAAACGACGCTCACCTGAAATTAATTGGTACTTATCATATCCTAATTTACGAACCGTAATTGGTTGAATGATTCCGTGTTGTTTAACCGAATCTGCTAACTCTTGTAAAGCAATTTCTTCGAAATTAGTACGTGGTTGAAACGGGTTTGTTTCTATATCTTTAATTTTGATAACAGCTATAGAGCCAACAACTGGAGAAGCTTCTCCACTTTGACGCGTTGTAATATCTGTTTTAGCATTTTCTAATAACGCACTTAATCCTCTGCCTAATGCTGGTTTGTTTTGCTTACTCATTTTCTTATCCTTCGTTAAATTCTGATTCTTCTTCTGTAAAAGTCATTGTACGATTTTCGTCGCTAATTTTAGTTAAGCCATTGCGTTGTAAAATTTCACGCGCAAGATTTAAATAATTTAAAGAGCCTTTACCAACTGCATCGTGCATAATAATTGTTTTGCCGTGACTTGGTGCTTCTGCTAACTTAGTGTTACGTTGCACAATGGTATTAAATACCATATTTTGAAAATGCATTTTAACTTCTTCAACAACTTGGTTCGCTAATTTTAAACGTGGGTCATACATCGTTAATAATACACCTTCAATATCTAATTCGGTATTGATGTGGGCCTGCACTAACTTAATAGTTTGTAATAATTTACCCATGCCCTCTAATGCAAAATACTCACATTGTACTGGTATAATAACACTATCGGCAGCCGCTAATGAATTAATAACTGTTAAGCCTAATGATGGGCAACAGTCAATAATTATAAAATCGTAGTCATCTTTAATTTTATTTAAAGCTGCCTTCATCATATAATCTCTGTTTGGGAGATTTACAATTTCCAATTCAATGGCAACTAAATCGGTATTAGTTGGCAATAAAAATAAATTGGGTGTTTCTGTTTCTAAAATAACATCTTTTGGATGTACACTATCAATAATACATTCATATAAACCCGCTTTAACACTTTTAGGTTCTATGCCAACACCTGAAGTAGCATTTGCTTGAGGATCACCATCAACTAACAATGTTTTATATTCTAAAACAGCAAGCGATGCCGCTAAATTAATAGCTGATGTAGTTTTGCCAACTCCTCCTTTTTGATTTGCAATTGCAATTATTTTTCCCATCTTAATTTTTGTTGTATGTTTTGTGTTTTTAGTTATTTGATTTTCGCTATCTGAAAACTAGATTTGATTTTAACAATCAAAAAACAGATTTTCAAAAAACAAAAAACTATTTTCTTATAGTTTCACCAATTCTCATAAGGGTTAATTTTTTACCTCCATACTCAAATTTTTGTTTAGCAACATCTTTATCAATTGTAATATTACCAAAGGTATCGTAATGCATTCCAATAATATCAGTACAATTAATGAAATCAGAAGCTATCATTGCATTTTCTGGTCCCATTGTAAAATTATCGCCTATCGGTAAAAACGCGAAGTTAATTGAACGGTAATCGCCAATTAACTGCATATCATACGTTAATGCTGTATCGCCTGCGTAATAAAAATTCCCTTCAAGACTTTCTACAACAAAACCCATAGGATTTCCTCCATAAGAACCATCTGGCAAACTGCTGCTATGTTCTGCTTTTACACATTTTACAGACCCAAAATCAAAATGTTTTTTACCTCCTGTATTCATCGGGTGAATATTAGTAACACCTTGTTTTTCTAACCACACATATACTTCCCAAACACAAATAACTAAGGCATTGGTACGCTTTGCAATAGCAACTGCATCTGCTATGTGATCTTCGTGTCCATGAGAAATTAAAATATAATCAGCCTTAACCGTATTTACATCAATATCTTTTGCTAAAACATTAGGTGTAATAAACGGGTCAAATAACAAATGCTTTCCCTTAACCTCAACTCCAAAACACGAATGCCCGTAATAAGTAATATTCATTTTAAGTAACTTTTAGTAACTGTTTTAATTAAGTAAAAATAAGCTATTTAAGCTTTTTAACCGTTTTTAGTTTTTAACAGTAAAATTTATAACTTCGCTAAAATGTTAATAATATAATGGCTTCAATTACAATCATATCAGCAACCAACAGAACCGACAGCAATACTAAAAAAGTAGCAAAATACTACCTATCGACACTACTAAGTAAAGGAATTGAGGTCGATTTTTTAAGCTTAGAGCAATTACCAGAAACGGTAGTTTTTAGTGACGTATTTGGCAAAAGATCGCCTGAATTTCAGAGTATTATAGAGAATTACGTTGAAAATCAAACAAAATTCATTTTTATCACACCTGAGTACAATGGCAGTTTTGCTGGCATTTTAAAAGTTTTTTTAGATGCCATTCCACCTCGAATGTGGGCCGATAATAAAGCGCTTTTAACAGGCGTATCAACCGGAAGAGCAGGTAACTTGAGAGGATTGGAGCATTTAACTAATATTTTAAATTATTTAAAAATAAACATCTACCATAATAAATTACCCATTAGTAAAGTAGATACCTTGATGGATGCTAATGGAAATTTGATTGATGACGATACCCAAAAAGTAATTGAAATGCAGCTTGATGGCTTTTTAAAATTTTAATGCGATACAATGGAACTCCCTAAATCATTTTTAAATTCAGTTGAAAGTTGCGCAGGTTTTGATTTAGATAATTTTGTTGAAGCTCATCAAAAACCATCACCCACTAGCATCCGATTAAATCCGTTTAAACAAACACCATTAAATTTTACCTTAGATAATCCTGTGTTATGGAACAAATCTGGATTTTATTTAAAAGAACGCCCTAATTTTACACACGATTTATTGTTTCAGGCTGGTTGTTATTATGTGCAAGAAGCAGGTTCTATGTTTATTGAACACGCCTTAAAAAGTTGCGTTGATTTTGATCAGCAACTTTTAGCCTTAGATGTATGTGCGGCTCCTGGCGGAAAATCTACCTTACTAAACTCCTTGCTTAATAACGAAAGTACTCTAGTAGCAAACGAAATTATTAAACAACGATCGCAAATACTAGAACAAAACATTTGCAAATGGGGCACAGCCAATGTGGTTATTACTAATAACGACCCTGCTATGTTTGCCGAAGTGGCTAATACTTTTGATGTGGTTTTAGTTGATGCACCATGCAGTGGCTCGGGGTTATTTAGAAAACAAGCCGATGCAATTGATGAATGGAGTTTGGATAATGTTAATTTATGCTGTCAACGCCAAAAACGTATTTTATCGGATATTATACCGAGTTTAAAACCCGATGGCACTTTAGTGTATTCAACCTGTTCGTATTCTGCACAAGAAAACGAAGCTATTGCAGATTGGTTAATTACTGAATTTAAATTAGTCTCCGTAAAAATTCCTATTGAAAAAAATTGGGGCATCGTAGAAACAGAATCTGAAATTCATAAATCCTTTGGTTATCGTTTTTATCCAGACAAAACAAACTCCGAAGGATTTTTTTGTGCTGTGTTTAAAAAACAAACAGACGAGCAACCAGCAAATTATCGCAAAACCAAATACGATACGTTTGAAATTATTAAACCAAAAGAAAAAATAATATTTGAGCCTTGGATACAAGATTTATCCAAACACGAAATTGTAAAATTTAAAGATGATTATTTATTAGTGAATCAGTTAACCATTGATTTTATTAATAAATACAAGCATTTATACTTTAAAAAAGTAGGGACTACGATTGGTAGTTTAGCGAAAAATAGTGTAGTGCCACATCACGATTTAGCTTTAAGTGTTTATTTAAAAGATGATGTGAATAAAACCGAATTGGATAATGAAACGGCTATTTTATTTATGAAAAAAGAACTCCTGCAACTAGATGGAAACATCGGGTGGAGTTTAATTACTACTAAAAATTTTGGACTAGGATGGGTAAAAAATTTAGGTAACAGATTTAACAATTATTTACCTAATGAATTCCGTATCCTAAAGTAATTTAATTGTAACTTAGTTGTATAAACCAATTAATTTTAGAAATCATGTTCGACAATTTATTAAACTTAGTAAAAGAGCACGCTGGTGATGCAATTGTAAATAACCCTGCTATACCAAACGAAAAAAATGATGCAGCTATTAGCGCAACAACAAATTCTATTATAGATACTTTAAAATCGCAGGCAACTAGCGGAAATTTAAGTGCATTAACAGACATGTTTAAAGGCGGAAATGTAAATGCATCTGCATTATCATCGTCAGTTCAAACTAATGTTGTAAGTAGCTTAATGAAACAATTTGGAATTGATAATTCTGCTGCATCGGGTATTGCATCCTCGATGATACCAAAAGTAATGGAAAGCTTAGTTAAAAAAACAAATGACCCAAACGATAGTAGCTTTGATATAGCTGGTATTATGAGTGCTGTGGGCGGAGGAAACGCTGCAGGAATTTTAGGAAAACTAACGAGCTTTTTTAAATAAGAATTTTTAAGTTTAACACAAAAGGTGTCAATTAATTTGACACCTTTTTTAATGATAAAACTATGTTTGGAAAAATGGGTGATATGATTGGCAAGCTAAAAGAGATGAAGCAAAAAGCCGATGAAATAAAATTAAAACTAGATGCAACTGTATTAGTAATAGAAGGTACTGGTGGTGATATTAAAATTGAAATTACTGGTAACCGCGACATAAAATCAATTAGTATTGCGCAAGGTTTGCAACATGGTGACACTAAAGAATTAGAACAACACCTGAAAACCACTTTAAATAAAGCCTTGAGCAAAGCGAATGAGGTCAATGAAAACGAAATGAAACATGTTGCTGGTGCGATGTTACCAGGGATGATGTAGTTTATATTTTACCACAAATGACAACAAATTATATCATATCAGTTCTTGTAGTAATTGCTTTCATTTATTTTATTGTAAATATGATAAAATCTGAAACAAAAGAAAGGAATGAGTTAAATAAAAGCTTAGAAGACGAGTCATTATTTGGCGATGGTATTCCTATAGAAAATTTGAATGATATCAAAAAAAATGATTTCAGAGATTTCTCTTATGAAGAAGATAAAATAATTAATTCTGAAAACTCAGAAGAATTTATTGAATATCTAAAATCATACGGGATTAAATCTTATAGACTTACTGTTGATGAAGAAGAAGAATTGCTAAATAATTCACTTTGGAAATATTATTCCGGAATGAGTATTTTAGGAGTATTTAAAGTTTCTGAAACAAAAACAATATCCTTAATTGAAACTAATGAAGTACACAAAACAATTCAAATATCAGATAAGGACGAGCCAATTACTTACTCAAGCGAAAATCAAATTCAAGTCGCATTAACAATAAAAAAAATTGATGGCGACCTTAGCGTACAGGACAAATTATTGTTTGATAAATTAAAAACAAATCCTGAAATTGAATTTATAAAAAAATCAGACAATTATTATTTTAAATATAATAGAACCATATCTAAGTTAGACCTTAACTTATTTTTCAAATAATAAACTTATCTGTGTATTAAATAGTAAAATGTCTTCCCTTTAAAAAACCTTCGCGCGCATAGTAACGGCAGTAATTACGGTTGTTATCATTCCTAAAAATAAATTTTTAAAAATAATACTGGTACATTCTTTAAACAGCGTTACTTGTTCTATTTCCTTAGCAAGCAAAGCTGGTATTTCAGCTTCGGTAATTTTTAAATTACCATTGATGATTTGAACCTTTGCTAACTCTAAGCCATAGGTTTGTATAAAATTAATTTTATAGGCTTTAAAATCCATTGTAAAAAAAACAGCTTGAAACACTACTAGAATAAGGCTACTTAAAATAATAAACGTTAAGCCTTCTTTAATTGCTTCTCTACCACCAATGTTATGGTTGTATATAGTGCTTTTAGCGTACATCATCGCAAATACACAAAATGGCACAATTAATAACCAACCAATAATAGATACTTTATTAATGTGATTAGAGTAGCCTCCATAAAATGCACAGCAAGTTCCAATTATTACTATTAAACTATAGATTACAGGAAATAAAAAACTTTTTAATTTCAACGTTTTCATAATCTCTATTAACGGTTCATGCTAATTAAAAACTCTTCATTCGTTTGAGTTTTGCTCATTTGATTTTGCAAAAACTCCATTGCTTCCACAGGATTCATATCCGCTAAGTGTTTACGTAATACCCACAATCGTTGCAACGTTTCTTTACTTAACAATAAATCATCTCTACGTGTTGAAGACGCTGTTAAATCAACAGCAGGGAACACACGACGGTTAGCAATTTTACGATCTAACTGCAACTCCATATTACCAGTCCCTTTAAATTCTTCGAAAATAACTTCGTCCATTTTAGAACCTGTTTCCGTTAAAGCCGTAGCAATAATCGTTAAAGAACCACCGTTCTCAATTTTACGAGCGGCACCAAAAAAACGTTTTGGTTTTTGTAAAGCATTTGCCTCTACTCCACCCGATAATACTTTTCCACTACTAGGCGCCACTGTATTATAAGCGCGAGCCATACGTGTGATACTATCTAATAAAATAACCACATCGTGTCCGCACTCAACCATACGTTTTGCTTTTTCTAAAACGATGTTTGCAATTTTCACATGTTTTTCTGCTGGCTCATCAAAGGTAGATGATACTACTTCAGCTTTAACACTACGCGCCATATCCGTTACCTCTTCTGGTCGTTCATCAATTAATAAAATAATTAAATAAACTTCTGGATGGTTATAGGCAATGGCATTAGCTATATCTTTTAATAAAACGGTTTTACCAGTTTTTGGTTGTGCTACAATTAAACCACGTTGTCCTTTACCAATAGGCGCAAACATATCAATAATACGTGTGCTTATGGTTTGTTGAGGATGACCCGTTAATTTTAATTTTTCGCTAGGGAATAATGGTGTTAAATAATCAAAGGGAACTCTATCGCGAATGAATGATGGTTCGCGCCCATTAATCTCATCTACCTTTACTAAAGGAAAAAATTTCTCTCCATCTTTTGGCGGACGAATGCCACCACGCACAGCATCACCCGTTTTTAAACCAAATAATTTTATTTGTGCTTGTGATACATAAATATCATCCGGAGAACTTAAATAATTATAATCTGAGCTACGTAAAAAACCATAACCATCGGGCATCATTTCTAATACACCTTCGCCAACTGCTATCCCATCAAAATTATAATAAACTCTTTCGGGCTTTGGTTGTTGTGGTTTGTTTTCGCTATCACGTAGGTCTCTTGTATCACTACCCTCCATACCATCTGGAGTTTGTGGCTTTTCTTCAGGTTCTATATTAATGGCAAAATCATTATTAACAACTTGCTTTTCTTCATTCACAACATTATCATTTGAAGGAACAATAGCGTGATTATGTTGAGGACGAGGAGCCTGTTGTTGGTGATTATGTTGCGGTTGTCTTTGGTGAGGTGGCCTATTAGGATTCTGATTTGTATGTTGTGGCCTGTTTGGATTTTGCAAAGGCTTTGATTCAACTGCAACTTCTGTTTTAACTTCCTCCGTTTTTTCTTCGGCTATAATAACCTTTTCTGCAACCGGCTCACTAAACGTTAACGGCTTAGCAACAGGTTTTTGTATACGAGGCTTTTTAACTTTAGGTTCAGTTGGCGCAGCAACTTCAGTTTCTTTAACAGAAACACTAACTGTATCTTTTTTAGGAAACTCAGCGGCTAACTTGTTTGCTAAATCAGTGTTTGAACCTTGCACATCAATGATTTTTAAAACCATATCAGCCTTAGCTAAACCTTTAACATCAATGCCAAACTGCTTGCAAATTTCTTTTAATTGAGGCAGAGCTCTGCCACTTAAATCTAATGCTTCGAACATAATTATGAATTAAAAAGAGAAATAATATTTTGTGATTTTTTATTTTTTGATTGAACTATTACAAGAAATGATAATAGTATTTTTGATAGTACAAGTATAAGGAATTATATGATAAAACAAAATTATTTTGCATAAATTTATAGGCGTTAAATACACGGTAAATGAGTAAATTTTTAATTGTTGGATTAGGTAATATAGGCGATGAATACGCTCATACACGTCACAATATTGGCTTTGATGTAGTTGATTATTTGGCCAAAGAAAACGACATAAAGTTTAAGCCTGATAAACTAGCAGATGTTGCTGAATTAAAATACAAAGGCAAACAACTCATTTTAATAAAACCCAGCACTTATATGAATTTAAGTGGCAAGGCTATAAACTATTGGCTACAAAAAGAAAAAATTACAGTAGAAAATTGTTTAGTTATTGTTGATGAATTAGCCTTACCATTTGGTAAAATACGCTTGGGCCCCAAAGGAAGCGATGGCGGGCATAACGGATTAAAAAGCATACAAGAGGTTTTACAAACAACCAATTATCCTCGTTTACGATTTGGTATTGGTAGCGAATTTAATAAAGGTGCGCAGGTAAATTATGTGTTAGGAAAATGGGCCGACGATGAACAAAAAACATTACAGGAACGTATAAAAATTTCGGCAGATGCTATTAAGGCTTTTGCCTTTACTGGTTTACAAAGATGCATGAATGATTTTAATACTAAATAATTTAGATTTTAATACCAATTACGCACACATCATCAACCTGCTCTAAATTACCTTTCCAATTTTCGAAGCGTTGATTTAAAATTTCCGATTGCTGATTGAATGGTAAATGTTCGTTTTGAAATAGTAATTCTTCTAACTGTTTATATTTAAATTTTTTGCCTTTATCGCCACCAAACTGATCAGCATAACCATCCGTAAATAAATAGAAAACAGAATCTTTTATATATTCTATTTCATGTGTTGTGAAAGAAGATGAAATCTCTGTTTTACCAATTGGCTGTTTATTTGCCTTAATCTGTTTAAATTCTTTATTTTGAATATACCATAAAGGGTTGTTGGCACCGCTCCATAAAACTTTATTGTTGATTTTATTGATAGCTAAAAAAGAAATATCCATTCCATCTTTAACATCACTACTACTTTTAGCAAAGGTTTCTAAAACCAACTCACGCGTTTTATCCAAAATTTTTCCGGGGTCAGTTAATTTAAATTCTTTTACACATCTAAAAAGAGCATTAGAACAAACCACGCTTACCAATGCCCCTGGAACACCGTGACCAGTGCAATCTGCTGCCGCATAAAATATATGCGTATCCGTTGTTTCAAAAAAATAAAAATCTCCAGCAACAATATCCTTAGGTTTGTAAAGTAAAAAATTATCTGAAAAATGCTTTGAAATTTCTTCTGGTGTTGCTAAGATAGCTTGTTGTAAACGCTTGGCGTAGTTGATAGAATCAATAATTTCTTTTTGTTTTTCATCAACCAAATGTTTCTGACGCTCAATTTCTTTTTTCTGTAATTGAAGTATGTTATTGGCTTTATTTTTATTTCTAATACCAATTACTAAAAGCAGAACCACTAAAATAATTGCTACAACGGTACCAATATAAAAAGTTTGTTTTGCTTCATGTTTTTCTATTTCAACATTCTTTAATTCAATTTCTTTTTGCTTTTTTTCGTTTTCATACTTCGATTGCATTTCGGCAATTGTATGACTCGTTTCTTCTGAAAAAATACTATCATTTAAAGACGCGTACTTTCTTATGTTTAAAGATTCTTCTTTATAGTTACCCATTGCCTCATAAACATCCGCTAATGCCATATAAGCATAAGATAGCTCTCTGGTTGATTTCAATTTTATTCCCAGTGCAATTGCCTTATTCGCGTAAACTAATGCATCATCGTGCTTATGAAGTTCTATATAAGTATATGGTAAGCCACTATACAACACCATGAGTGTAAACAAATCGTTGGCTTCAATTAAAATAGGTTCTGCTTTTAACTGATAGGCCAATGCCTCTTTGATTTTATCTTGTTTCCTGAAAAGATCCCCGACATTCATATACCATAAACCAATCGACTTTTTATTTTTCGTTTTATTATAAATCGGAAAAGCAAGATTATAGTATACAAGTGCAGTATCTAAAATATCTCTATTATCATAAGAAACAGCCAAATTATTATATACTGTGCCAACATTAATGGTATCTCCAACCTGTTTAAATAACTCACCAGCTTTTTTATAATTTGAAATAGCATAACTGAAATTATTCATATTTAGATATGAGTTGGCAATATTGAGGTAGCTCTCGGCTGATTTAATCGTATCCTTGGTTAACTCACAAATTTTTAATGCTTTCAAGGAATAAGACAGGGATTCCTCAAATTTCGAATGTTGCATTTCCGAAACAGCCAAATTCAAATACGCACTAATTATTCCTTTATTATACTTTAATTCTTGAGCCAATTTTAATGCGTCATTTGAATATTTTCTGGCAAGAGCCTCTTCACTACTTTGATACAAATATGCAATATCAATAAGAGCATCAACTTTTTTTAACCCAGATATAGAAGGGAGTTTTGACTTAATTGAATCAATAGCACGAAGTGGATTCTGAAAAAAATGTTTTTTTTGAGCGTTTATGACTCCAATATTTAACAGTAAAAAAAATAAATAAAATCCTTTTCTCATCTCTTATATTTTAATTCCAATTACACATACATCATCTACCTGCTCTAAATTACCTTTCCAATTATCAAAAGATGTTTGAATTGGGTACACTTGTTGATTAATCTCCATTTCATATAAAGATAACAGTAAGTCACTAAATTGTTTGTATTTATACTTTTTACCCTTTGGTCCACCAAACTGATCCGCATATCCATCTGTAAATAAATACAACGAATCATTTTTTTGTAACTGAAAATCTTGCTTTGTAAAACTAATATGCTCGCTTAATGAACGACCAACTGGCATTTTATCTGCATTTAATTCTATTAATTCGTTGTTACGTATTATCCATAAAGGATTATTTGCCCCACTATACTCCAACATTAAAGTTGCTTTATTAATTTTCACCATCACACAATCCATCCCATCGTTACCACCTTGTCCGCTTTCATCAGGTTTCAATCCAAGTATTAAAATTTTACGAACAAAATTTAGTATCTCAGCAGTATTCGTTAAATTTTTACTAAGTACTGCTTCGTTTAACAATGACATATTTAATAAACTCATAAAGGCGCCAGGGATGCCATGTCCAGTGCTATCTGCAGCACAAACATAAAAATCATCATTGATGGTATTTGCCCAATAAAAATCACCACTCACAACATCTTTTGGTTTAAAAAATAAAAAATAATTTTTTGTAAATTTTTCGAATTCAGATTTACTCGCTAAAAATGAAGTCTGTATCCGTTTAGCGTAATTAATAGAATCTTTAATTTCTCTTTGATGCTCATCTACTAATGCTTTTTGGTGTTCTACTTCTTGTTTTTGAATTTCGATTATAGATTTTTGCTTTGTTGTTTCTTTAAATTTTTTATACAACCATAGCGAAAACACCAAAACGATTCCTAAAATTAAAATAATAGCAGAAGTAATAAGTTTGTTTTTTTGTTGTTCAGATTTTTCTATAGCAATTTGCTTTTCATGTTTTAGTGTTTCTTTTTCTTCATTATATTGATGCTGCTGCTCAAGGATAGCTACATGGTTTTTTTCATTTTTAATACTATCCTTTAAAGACACGTATTTTTCATACATCTCTAAAGCTTTATCATATTGGTTTGTTGCTTTGTAAATTTTATACTTAGATTTTGCAGAGATTCGCATTCCATCAATTGTATTAACTTTAGCCGCATATACATAAGAACTATCAGAATACTTCAAAGCTAAATCGTATTGTTTTAATTTAAAATAAGCTGTGCCAATATTATTTAAACTGTATAAATACCCTTCGGTATCTTTGGTTTTTTTAAATTCTACAAGTGCTTTTTTAAACCAAATTAATGACTTTTCGTGTTCACCTTTAAGTTTATACGCAATACCTACATTATTTAAACTAGTTGCTATGCCGTCTATATCATTTATTTCTCTGTAAGCTTCAAGCCCTTTATTATAAAAATCTATAGCTTCTTTATAATTATCTAAATCTTTATTTATAGAGCCCAAATTATTATATCCAGTTGCAATTCCTTCATTATAATTTATTTCTTGCGAAATTTTCAAAGAAATTTTGTAAAAATCTAATGCCTTGTTTAAATTTCCTTGTTGCTGGTATACAAAGCCCATGTTTCCATATGTCGCAGCTACTTCCATTTTACAATTAAGCGCTTCGTGTATTTTTAGGCCTTTTAAATAAAATTCAATTGCTTTGGCAACATCTCCTTTATTCATATACTGATAACCGAAATTCTCAAAAACATTTGCTTGCTTTTTTTTATAAAACTCACATAACTTAGGATTGCTACAGTTTTTCAAATTCATTTCTACTAATACATTAAGCTCATCATTGTATTTCATCCACTCACCTTCAGGTAAAGTAGCTGTTAAAGCTGATAAAGTATTAGCTTTGACGGTATCATTTTTTGTGTTTTTTAAAACAAGAAATAAAGAGTCGATGGCTGTTTGAGAAGAGTAACTCTGTGCAACAACCTTTGCGCAACAAATAATTACTAAAAGAACAATTATTTTCAGTTTTAACATACACATATTTTCTTATTTTAAATAGCTCACTGCTATAATTTGAATTTTTCTTTCGGAAGCTGCATAAGGACTATATACTGAGTTACGTGTATCTTTCACATCATCACTTACAACACTTACCGGAAGCTCACCTATATCTTCATTCGTAAACTCTATATTTCCCATTAAACTATCCGTAGAGTTGATATACTTTACAAATAATCCATTTTTATACTCTGTAAAATAATTTCGCAAACTACTAATTCGTCGTTTCGCTAAATTAACGTTATAATCTGTGCTTGCCAAAGGGCTACAGTAACCTTTCATTGTTATTTTAACTTTCTCCCCTCGCGCTAAAACTTGTTCTAATAATACCGCGAATTTGTCTAAGTCCTGCATACCAGCATCAACACTATCTTCGAAAAAATTTTCAACTCTATTTATGGCAAAATCCTTGGCATCACCTTCTAATCCTTTGCCGTACTCTGTTATGTATTTTTGTTTTAAAATGGTATAATCATCATAAGTTTTTTTATAATTCTTTTTGGTTATAATCACTTTGGTTTTAGGTTCGGGTTCATCGTTATGAAAATACAAAGTTAAGGGCACCAACACCTTCATCTGATTCATTAACATTATGCTAGTATCCAAAGGCTTTACAGGTTCTGATAAAGGCGTTATCGCAAAACTATAAATATCATTACAACAGCTTGGCTTATCTTCAAAATAAGAACCAATACGATTAGATGACAAATAGGCTTTATCTTTTTTTGAATTAACACTGTAATAAATATCGTTGTAACTACTATTTATTGGATAACCAACATTTTCATTAGGTAAAAATTTATTGTCTTTATATTCCGATTTAAAAATATCGAAATTACCCAAGCCTTTGTGCCAGGTACTACTAAAATAGAGTGTTTTATTTTCTTTTACATACCAGGGTGTAATTTCATCTTCTATGGTGTTTATATTTTTACCAGCATTCACGGGCGTTTCAAATGTATTATCAGTATTCATCACAGCATACCAAATATCCATAGCACCTTCGCCTGCTGCTCTATCACTAGCAAAAAACAACACCTCTTTATTGTTTACTATACTCAAACAAGGTTGCGTGGTATTAACACCATCAACATTAATAGGTGCTGGTAATTTTTGTAACTCTTGCCAATGTCCATTTTTAAATTCGCTCATATAAATCTGACATCTATACTGACTCGCATTTAAAGCGCCACAACGCGATACAAATAACTTTGTATAATCATCATTAAAACTGGTATTAGCATTATGTATTCCGTTTTTATTAAATAAACTATCTAACTCCTGAGCTTTTTGCCAAACATCATTTTTTTTGTGCGAAGTATATAGCTTATTAAAAGCAACATCGTTTTTATCCTTCTTACTGTGATTTCGTAACGACGAAAAATACAACGTGCTATCTAACTCAAATGGTGCATACTCACTTACCTTACTATTCACCATACTGTCCAAGTGTGTTACTTTTACATCAAGGGGATTTTTAATAAGTATTTGAGCGTAATCACAAGCATCAACTTCTTGCTTAGCTTTTAATGCTTTGAGTTTTTTTTGCTTGTCTTTACTGTTACGGTGTTTTTTATAATACTTATCAAAGAATTTTTTAGCCTCTTTATATTTGCCATCATTTTTTAAAAGTGTAGCAATATAAAATGGAACCTCAGTATAATTTCTACCATTATCTTTTTTGTAAACTTTTTGGTACCAATGTAAGGCATCCTGATTATCATAATTCAATCGTGAGGCATCAGCAAACGAAAGTTGATACTCAATATTAGATGAGTCTTGTAAAATAATTTGATGATACACTTGGGCGGCAGATGAGTAATCTTTTATGGAATTAGCCTCTGCTCCTTGTTTTAGCAAACGCTTAATGCTTTGCGCTTGCAAACAAGTTGAGCCTGCAATTAAAATAGATATGATACTAATTAAGCTTCTCATCATTACATATAAACTGGGCAAACACGGGTTTTAGGCACAAATATTTTTGGTTTAGCATAAATGTAAATCAACGATATCTCAAAACCACCACGCCCATTAGTAGCTTGTTTAAATTGCGAAAAATTATAATCATACGATGCCTGCATTTTTATATTATCAATTGATAAACCAATAGTTGTAATCGCCGCATCTTTTATCCGCATTAAAGCACCCGCATTTATGATGGTTTTGTTTTTTGGATTTAAAGTATAATAGTAGGATACTCCAACAATATCTTCCCTAAACTTTTGCTGTTGTCCACCATAATATTCAAGTAAAAGCGATGCTTTATTTGACAAACTATAAGTGGCTTGTATCAACTCCGTATGTTTTGGTTTTAAGTTTACTTTAGCCGAATTATAAAAAGATATATTAGGTTTATTTAAATGATTGGCGCTATAACCTAAAGTCACTTTTATTTTATCTGTAAACTTTTTTATCACAACAGTTCCTAAACCTATATCTGCAAACGTTTTACTTTGCAAATTAAAATTTTCGCCATTACTTAAACCAGCATTGTATACATCACCATCCCATTGCTTATCATAAGATAAACGATTAGCATCAATATTAATATTGGTGAAGCCCGCCATTAACGCAAGGTTTAATTGCAAACTAGAATCACTACCTAAGTTAAGTTTCGTATTATATGGCACTTTTAGTTCATTAATTTTATAACGTCCATCACCTGCTGCATCGTGATTAAAAATTAAACCAATTGCATTTGATGTGATGTTTCTCGACTTCGCTCGAAATGACAAAAGTGGTTTTTTTAAATTAAAATCACTCCCAAAACTAAACGTATTGTAAGGAACCGGCACGGATTTCCATTGCTTACGGTAGTTAAAAATTAAACGTCCGTCGCCATCGAAATTACCCGTATTAGCAGGATTTGCGTTTAGTGGACTCATATTCCAATTACTAAAATGAATGTCTTGAGCAATTATAAATTTTGAATTATAAATTACTAGTGCTAAAAGCAAATAACGAAAATTATGAATATGTAATTTAAGAAAATTCATTTATCGCATTAATGTGATGTTGCCTTTTTTAAATGACTGTTCGCCATTGTTACACTTAAATGTCATATAATAACCATAAACACCTTGGTCTAACAGTTTACCTTTATAGATGCCATCCCACCCTTTTTTTACATCATTGGTTTCAAATAATTTTTCACCCCATCTATCATAAATGGTTAAATAAACATCCGTTATAAAATTACTACGGATATATAACACATCATTAACGCCATCATTATTGGGAGTAAAGCCCGTTGGTAAAAATACCACATCCTCATTACAGGCATCAGTTTGCACATACACATAAATGGTTTTTAAAGCATGTACACAATTACCAGCATCGGTTGCAAAAATAGTATACTCACCCGATTTAGTTGGTGTAATAACAAACTCATCATTCTGTAAAAAATGAACGTTTGTTTTAGGTTCAACACTTACTGTATTAGTAATATTAGGAAAACCAATTAACGTAACAGTTGATGATTGACCCAACGTAATTGTACTAGCGCTAACAGTTATTGATGATGAATTATAATTAAACGGAAACACGTTTACTAGTGTTGTTAGTATGCTTTTACAGGTATCTATACCTTTTAAAGTAGAAATCTCAACCGTGTAATTTGTATTGATTGGTGGGTACGCTAAAGGATTCGGGATTTGTGCATTAGATAAATGAGTTGCTGGTGACCAAACATATTTAACTCCACCTGTTGCATTTAATTGCACTGTATCCTTGCCACATTTTATTTTTGTTGTATTTACTGATACAGGAGGGAAGGGTTGTAAGGCAATAACTTGTTGCGCTGTATCCTTACAGCCAAAATTATTAGTCGAAATTAATTGCGCTGTGTATGTATTTGTTGAGCTATAATAATGCAACGGATTTTGTTGTACAGACGTGAAACCATTACCAAAATTCCATTGCCACTGTGTTGGGTTTGTAGATGAAGCATCAGCAAACTGAACGTTGTTATCGCAAGCGCCAATACTATAACTAAATGAGGCTTGTATTTTGGGGTTTACAACAACCGTTGTTGCAAACGTATCTTTACAATTATAAACCGAGTTATTTGCAATAATAATACTATAAGTGGTAGTAGTACTCGGCGTAGATATCGGATTAAAAATAAAAGGATTTGATAAAAATACAGAAGGAGTCCACGTATAACTCGTACCACCTTGCGCATTTAACTGGCTTATAAATCCTCTGCAAATTGTATCGTTACTTGTAACAGACGTTGTAAAATTATAAATTGTAAATGGTTTTGTAATACTATCTCTACAACCAAACGCATTAACTGTCAATAATGAAATGTTATAAGTTCCATTATTTGTATAGTACTGTGTAATAGGATTAACAGTACTTGTAGGCTTTGATGTAAAAAACCAAGCACTATTTTGTAACGATGATGTAGATACAGATGCATTAAATGCCTTAACCGAATCAGTACAAGGAAAATTAGTAATTATAAAACGAGCGCTATCAATAGGATTAACGGTAACATGTGTGGTAAGTGTTTTAGTACAAGTATAACCTTGCGAATTATTATTTATTTGTACCGTATAAATTGATGTTACCGTTGGCGATGTGGTAGGATTATTAATAGATTGATTCGACACTAAACTACTTGGTTGCCAAGCATAACTCGTGCCTCCCAATGCTGTTAACGTTGCTGTTTTACCAACGCATATAGTAGGCGATGTAACACTTGGCGTAAAATTAAAAACAGAAATTGTTTTTGTATCTGTTGCTTTACATCCATTTAAATCCGTTACCGTTAAAGACATGGTGTAGTTACCATTTGTATTATACGTATATGAGGGCGATGTTAACGTTGATGTAGCAGCGCCATTACCCCAATTCCATACATACGGATTAGCACCAAAGTTTCCGCTACTCGTATTTAATGTAACAACGGTATTAGTGCAAAGCGTTGTAGTAGCCGTAAACGCTGCTGTTGGTTTTGGGTAAACGGTTATAAAAGTGATGGCACTATCTTTTCCGTTACAAGAAGTTGTATCATTTACTACAAGAGCAATGGTATATGTACCTGAATTTGTATAAGTAATACTTGGCGATATAGTATTGGTTGTTGTGTTACCCGCTCCTAAATACCAAATGTATGATGTGCCAGGGTTTGCATTTGTAAGTCCTATGGTTAAAGGAACACATCCACTCAATGTATTTGTTTGTATAGTTGCAATAGCTAACTGTAGCTGAAAATCAATTTTTATAACTCCATTATTACAATTAAAATTATCAGTATTGTGATTAGGTTGACCTGGCGTATTTGGCCATGCTCCAGGAGTAACAGGGAAATCTTGATGAGCATTACCATTAGATCCTCCGCAACCTGCACAAACCGATTGATAAATTTTTCCTTTAGGGTCAAAGCGCGATGTGCCACCATCTACATGTTCTCTACTTAGATTGCCACCAAAGTATGAGCCGTATTTTAAAGTAGCAGCGTTCGAATCCAAACCCATAAAATAAAAATCGCTGCCATCAGTTGTACTTTGTGTAGGATTTAATATAGGCATCTGCAATGTTTTTGCCTTAAATAAATTTGAACCCCAACCTGATAAATAGATGTTACTGCATTTATCAACCGAAAAAGCAGAAGGCGATATATCTGGATACAACGTATCGTGCCCAAATACAGTTGACATATTTAATTGTGTTAAACTTTTATTAAACCTCGAAATAAATAAATGTGTTTTAGGCACATTAAATACCGTTGATGAAGTAACAGATTTTAATACGGGAATATTTCCTAACGATTGTCCGTAAATATAAATGTTATATTGTTTATCCGATTGAATAAAATAACTTTGATCGTATTGAGTTGTACCGAAATACGTAGCATTAATAACACTTCCTGCATTATTATCAATACGCATAACATAACCATCCGCATTTCCTCCTTGATAAGACGTTAAATAACCACCAGATGTAAATGGAAAATCTGCACTAATTGTACCACCTGTTATGTATATATCGCCAGTGTTATCTATAACTATACCGTTTCCGGAATCTACATTTGAGCCGCCTATATAAGATGAAGATAATAATTTAGTTAGATTAGAATTAAATTTTATAAACACACCATCTTGCATGCCATTTAAAGTATTATCAAAACTATTTATAGTTGGGAAGTTTGCTGAACGTGTTGAGCTCACAACATAAATATTGTTTTGCGCATCTAATTGTATTTCTCCTCTACTATGATCGCCGTAATTAAACTGCAAACTATCGTAAATTGGCTCGGGCAAAATATCATTTGTAGTGCTTGGTGGTGTAGGCGGAAAAACATAATACGTGTAACTATCCGAATGATTTATGCCATCATTAGCACTACCTCCAATGTATGTGCTCGCTAATAAAGCAGTACCATTTGTATTAAATTTTCCAACATAAATATCTGTACCATTATTAAAGCGATGCCCGTTATTATAAAAAAAAATTAAACTGCCTCCATTAAAAGTTCTATCGTATGCGGCTGTTGTTGTTGGAAAATCTTGAGAACCAGTAACACCATAAAAGCATAAATTATTATTATTATCAATTATTAAACTATTAACTGTTTCGGTGCCACTGCCACCTAAATAAGTAGAAAACAAAAGTGCGTTACCAGTACTGTTGTATTTAGTTATAACTACATCTGTATTTCCATAAAAAGCAGGGCCATGAAACACACTGCTATATGCACCAACAGTTACAGGGTAGCCTATATTAAAAATTATACCACCCGAATATAAATTACCTTGCGCATCGTATGTAGCCGTCATTCCAAAATTATCAGCTGTAGAGCCACTTTGTGCCGCAAATACAAGCACTGGATCAATAATTAATTCATATTTTTTATTATAACCTTGCGGAAAATCATAACTAACTATATTGTTTTTAGATAACTTATAATTACAAACTACTTTTTTCCTATTTCCATTAATTATCTGGTACGCGTACGGTTGTTGTTCTATAATATCGGTTACACTTGTTGATGCAATTAATGCCCCATTTTTTATTTCTAAATGATTTACACCATTGTAAAATAATTTAATATCATCAGTATTAGCACCTACTTTTACATAAAAATTGTATTTAAAATTATTTCCGTTAGCTAAAATTTCATAATTAATATTATTGTAAATATTTTCATAGATAATTTGCGAGTACAATTTAACATGGCTTCGCCATGTAGTTGTATCATTGCCTATAAAATAATTTTCGTAAACCGAACTCGCATTGTGTGCTGTAACCGTTAAACTTTCGTTGCAGTTTTTAAATTGAATTTCAAATGCATGTCCTTTAATTAATCCATTACCACTATTGTGTTGTTTGGTATTTACTGCATGAAACTTTCGTGCATTAGTTTTGTCATATAAATTAAAGGTTAGTTTGTCTTTTTCAAGAAAAAGTGCTCCTCCATCAAAACCTGCTCTATATAAAATGTGATTATCCCATTGCCCTATATTTTCGGTAAATTTTATAAAAGATGATACATGGGGCGTAATTACTTGTTGCGCGTAAAGTGTCGCATTCAAAAAAAACAAAATAAGTATATACAAACGTAGACGCATCAAAGTAAATATATAAAAAAACCCCGATAAATAATATCGGGGTTTCAGTAAAATATAAGATAGAAAATTATTCTAAAGTGCCATTTTTTCGAGCATCTTTGCATTGTTTACTAACTTGCACAGTCCAGTATCCAATTAAAAACCAAATAATAATCCATAAAATAACGTTAGGAATATGGCCTAAAGCACGCATTCCAGCAAAAATCATGTAACTGAAATCACCAATTGCATAAAACACATCAGTCATTGTTACCATCAAAGTTATCATTAAAGAAGAAATCATATTAATCTATTTTTGTATGTTTACACCACAAATTTATAATTTTTTGCATAAAAAACACCTTTTTAGTAAAAATAATGTTAGTTGGCCCTTTAAAAAATAGTACTCAGGTTTCCATTATTATTAATTTAATAATAAGTGTGCTCTTATGTGGCTTTATTTTTTCTATAGATTACAATTCCATTCCGCTACCAGACAATAGCATACATATTTTGTATAATTATTTATTTGGTGCAATGGCAAGTTCCTATTTAAAAAAAATCATCTTAGCTTTAATTATATTAACAGGTGCTTTTCTTCTTAATTTTATTGCGGTAAATCAGGAAATTACGGCTAAAAACAATTTTATTCCTGCATTTTTATACACCCTATTTGCTAACGCAGCCTCTACTAAATACATTATTGAGCCGATACTATTAGCTAATATTTTTTTACTGCTATCTATCTATTATTTATTAAATAGTTATCGGCAAGATCATATTTTAGCAGTATTTTTTAATACAGGTTTATGTGCAGGTATTGCCACATTTTTTTATGCTTATTATCTTATTTTAATTCCTGTTTTATTTATTGCGATGCTAATTTTACGAACCTTTGTTTGGCGCGAATGGGTATTGTTATTATTAGGAATTGTAACTCCTTTGTATTTTTATAACTCCATAACGTATTTATCTAACACGCCTCCTATTCACTTATTTTCGGTGCTTGACCATGCCATTGCAAGAACCCAAAAAATACATATTTCAGAATATTTTATTGCTATGTTTTTAGTGGTTATTTTCCTCACTATTTTTTCTGTTTTTCAAAATTTTAGTAATGGTTTTGGTAATAAAGTAAAAACACAAAAAGCCAAATACATATTATGTTGGTGGCTGGGTTGCTCCTTGTTTTTATTATTTTTTGAGCATACAACCGAAATGAATTTCTTACCCTGCATTATTCCTTTAAGTATTATTATTGGCGACTATTTTGCCGAAATAAAAAAAATAAAAATAGCTAATACCTTGTTATTTCTATTTATGGTGAGTTTTATTATTTTTATTTTAAAAGCGCTTTAACATATTGCGTAATGACACTTTATTAAAAAAAATAAAATGATGCGAATATTAATAATACTAATTCTAATACCAATATTTTCTTGCCAAATAAAACCTTCAGCAGGGAATAAAACAATAAAAAAACATGGTTGGGAAATGTTGAAAATATCTGTTGACAATAAAACAATATGGGTACCTGTCGATCAGGACACATGTTATTTTTGGGAAAGATTTGATGATTCTTTATTTGCTAAATTTCATGATGGTGATTTAAGAGTAGAATCAAAAAAATTTCTAATTTCTAAACAATTTCGCGACTCATTATTTAAGTTAGCAGAAAATGCGATAAAGAATCACCAAGAAACAGAAGGGTATGTTACTGATTATGCAGGACAATACGTTACACTAACATTAGAACAATATAATAGTTCAATTTCATGTAAATACTCTTCAATTTCCGACTGGACAAAAATTTCTCCAACACTAGGAAAAATTAGTACTATGACTTTTGATAAAGTTCCAAAAGTCAAATAACCAGAGCTGTAATAATAAACTTTAAGTATTCTCTTTATTAGCAAAGCTTTAACAAAAACCCATCCCGCATACCACTTTTGTGGTATATCCGTTTCAGCATAAAAATGCTACTTTTAAAAGCGTTTTATGACAACTTTGGATACTTTAAAAATTGGACAAACAGGGATTATCGAATCTTTTACTGACGATTTTTTATCATTAAAATTAATAGAAATGGGTTGCTTACCTGGCGAAACAGTTAAGCTTACTAATATTGCTCCCATGGGCGATCCTATTGCTATTGAAGTATCTGGTTATGTTTTAAGTTTGCGAAAACACGAAGCATCAACCATTGTTTTAAAATCAGTATCAAAATAGTACCTTTATACCTTGAGCTCCTCAACCCATCATATTTCGGTAGCCCTCATCGGAAATCCAAATAGTGGAAAGTCAACCTTATTTAATGCCTTAACGGGATTAAATCAAAAAACAGGTAATTACCCAGGTGTTACGGTTGATAAGCATTACGGACATTATTCTTACAATCATCATCACTATAAAATAACTGATTTACCTGGCTCATATAGCTTATTTCCAAAATCGATGGATGAGGAAGTAGCTTGCAAGGAGCTCATCATCAATAGCACACATCATACCGATGTAGTTGTGATTGTAACAGATGCTTCTAATTTAAAACGTCATTTATTATTAGCCACACAAATTATCGATTTAAAAAAACCGTGTGTACTGGCGCTTAATATGATTGATGAAGCTACAAAAAATGACATTGTTATTTATTATCAGGATTTGGAGCACTCGCTTGGAATACCCATTGTAGCTATTGATGCCCGAAATAAAAAAGGGATTGATGAATTAAAACAAACCATTACCCAGGCGCGAATTTCAAATTCCGTTTTTTATAGTTTTGATAAACAAAAAGAATTTTTACCCGAATGCAAGTCGTATTTAGATATTACAAAACTTCAATTTAATGGAAAAGAAACCGATTTAGCAAAGATTAAACAATTTGAATCGGCTGATAATATGAACCGCTTTGCAACCATTAATTACATAATGGCCAAATGTGTGAAGCAACCAAAACAATTACACAAAAATTTAACTCAAAAATTAGATGCGGTTTTCACGCACAAAACATTAGGCTTTGTGTGCTTTTTAGCTATTCTATTTACAGTATTTCAAGTTTTGTTTTATGTATCAGAATATCCTATGACCTGGATAGAAGTAGGTTTTGCAAAACTGATGGGCTTTACTGCCAGTGTTTTGCCTCAAGGTAAATTAAACGACTTACTTGTAAATGGTGTATTAGCGGGCATTAGCGGCATCGTTATATTTGTACCACAAATTGCTTTTCTGTTTTTTTTTATCGCTATCCTCGAAGATACAGGCTACATGGCACGTGTCAGTTTTATTTTAGACAGATTGATGCGACGATTTGGTTTAAATGGAAAATCGGTTATACCAATTATAAGTAGTGTGGCTTGCGCTGTGCCATCAATTATGAGTGCCCGCACCATTACCAATTGGAAAGATAGAACCATTACCATACTTGTAGCGCCTTTTATGAGTTGCTCGGCACGATTACCGGTTTACACCTTACTTATAGGGATGATGTTTGCCAATTCAAAATCAACAGGTATTATTAACTACCAAGGTACTGTATTAATGAGTTTATATTTATTAGGTTTTTTTGCAGCCTTAGGAGCAGCTTATCTTTTAAAGCTATTTTTAAAAACAACGGAGAAAAGTTATTTCATTATGGAAATGCCTATTTATCGAACGCCACAATGGCAAACCATCGGCTTATTAGTTTTAGAGAAAGTGAAAATATTTTTGTTTGATGCTGGAAAAATTATTTTAGCAATTTCAATCGTACTATGGTTTTTAAGTTCTTATGCACCTGGAGATAATTTTGAAAAATTAGAAACTAAGTATGCGCAATCAATTTCTACAGCAACTAACGACAGTATTAAAAACGAACTAGCCTTACAATTAAATTCCGAAAAACTTGAAGCATCTTATGCTGGAGAATTAGGTAAAAAAATTGAACCTGTCATTAAACCACTAGGCTTCGATTGGAAAATTGGCATAGCCTTAATTACCTCTTTTGCTGCACGCGAAGTTTTTGTAGGAACTATGGCTACGATATACAGCACTGGCGATGCCGAAAACGAAAACACCTTACGCGAAAAACTATTAGCCGAAAAAAATACTGAAACTAAATTGCCAGTATATACCAATGCTGTGTGTTGGTCGTTATTAGTATTTTATGTATTTGCGATGCAGTGTATGAGTACCTTGGCAACAACCTATCGCGAAACCAAACAATGGAAATGGGCAGCTTTGCAATTAGTATTTATGACTGGTGTAGCTTATTTATCATCCTTTATAGTTTATCAAATACTATCGTAATGAATTATGACACCTTGTTACATAAGGCCATTATTGCTTCTGTTATAGCAGGTGATGAAATTTTAAAAGTTTATGATACTAATTTTAAAGTAGAAATAAAAAGTGATCATTCGCCTGTAACACAAGCAGATAAAAAAGCAAGCGATGTTATCATTAATTATTTAAAAGAATTTAATATTCCTGTTTTAAGCGAAGAAGATGAACATCCCTCTTTTGACATCAGAAAACACTGGGATAAACTTTGGATAGTAGATCCATTGGATGGTACCAAAGAGTTTGTGAAACGTAATGGTGAGTTTACGGTCAACATTGCTTTGGTAGAAAATCAAATTCCAGTAATTGGGGTTATTTATTCACCTGTATTTAAAGATTTATATTTTGCCAGCAAACATTTAGGTTCATTTAAAATACAAGAAACCGATTTATTATCTCTGCTTCAATCCATTGAAAACACAAGTCTTAACCAATTTATAACAGTAGCGAAAAAATTGCCAATTGTTACTGACAGAAAAAATTACGTTGTAGTTGCTAGTCGTTCGCACTTAAATACAGAAACCTACAAATATATCGAACATTTAAAACTACAACATCAAACCGTAGATATTATTAATACAGGCAGTAGCATTAAAATGTGTTTAATAGCAGAAGGTGTGGCTGATGAATACCCTCGCTTTGGCCCAACAATGGAATGGGATACAGCTGCAGGTAATGCCATATTGTTGTACGCAAATGGCGGCATCATTGATGATACAACAAAACAACCTATGTTATACAATAAAGAAAGTTTGTTTAATAATTGGTTTGTTGCTAAAGCGAATTAAATAAATTCTACTTCATTGCTTTTTCAACAGAAAGCGTTAACGACACAAATTCTGCAACTGATAATTGTTCTGGTCTTTTATCTAAATAAACAGATTCAACTGCCTGATTAACGGCAATGGCTTTTACAGAATTACGAACGGTTTTACGTCGTTGATTAAAACAAGCTTTTATTACTTTAAAAAACAACACTTCATCACATCCTAAATCAGTTACCGAATTACGTGTTAAACGAATAACGGCTGATTTTACTTTCGGTGGTGGGTTAAATACATTTTCATGTACTGTAAATAAATAATCTATTTTATAAAATGCTTGCAATAAAACACTCAATATACCATAGGTTTTTGTTCCTGGTTTTTCGGCAATTCGCAAGGCAACTTCTTTTTGAAACATACCAACAACGCAAGTAATCGCATTACGATGCTCTAACACTTTAAACATAATTTGTGTAGAAATGTTATACGGGAAATTACCAATGATATTAAAATTTCCTAAAACCGCAATCGATGCTAAATCAGAGGTTAAAAAATCTTGATAATAAATTTTATCCGCGTATTCTGGATATTTTTCTTTTAAATAAGCAATTGATTCGGTATCGATATCAAAGGCTCTAAAATTAGGTTGAGCAATCATGTACTGCGTTAAAACACCAGTTCCTGGGCCAATTTCAACAATAGCATGCTGATCGTCTGGCAAAGCCTTAACTATTTTTTGCGCAATATTTAAATCAGTTAAAAAATGCTGACCTAAATGTTTTTTTGCTTTTACTGGTGATGCCACAATTTTTTATGATTAATCGTAATTGAAACTAAAGTTACAAAACTTCTAATAAGGTTCTGAATGCTGCGTATTTTCCTTCGTAACGCTTACTATGTTCAGCTTGCAAACGCTGCGCATGATTTGCTTGGTATGCTTCAATATCAGACATTGCATCAAATGTATATTGGACCGAAAACGTAGCGCCTTCGTCATCCACATTCATAACTCTACAAATTTTATTATCAGTAAAATATCCTGTATTTAAAACATCAGGTATGTGCGTTGTTTTCATCCAAGCCAACCAATCGTCTGCTAAAGTTTTATCTATACTTACAGTTACGTTATATATAAACATATTGTGCGTTTTAAAAGTATAATTAAGCGATTGCTTCATTAATATTTGGCAATTTTCCAAATCGATGTAGCGTTCTTATATGTGAGCGTAAAGCTTCCATAAAAGTTAAATTCTCTAAATACTTAATTCCAAATTCCTCAGCTGTAGCTTTAACAATAGGCGCAATTTCCGGATAATGCACGTGGCAAATAGTAGGAAACAAATGATGCTCAACTTGAAAATTTAAACCACCAACATACCACGAAATAAATTTATTTTTACGCGAAAAATTTACTGTGGTATTTATTTGATGTATAGCCCAGTTGTTTTCAATAGTAAAATCTTCATTAGGCAAAGGATGTGATGTTTCTTCTACTGTATGAGCTAACTGAAAAATAACCGTAAGCATAACCCCTGCAATAAATTGCATTAATAAATAACCCGTAATAAAAAGTAAAGCAGGTAATTTAAAAACAACAATAGGTATAACTAAAAAGATTGCCCAATAAATTAATTTGCTTAAAATTATTTTAATAAAGATACTTCTGTTTTGAGCGGGAGTATTTGTATTAACGCCATCTTTTTTAAACTTCGCATATTGTACAAAGTCCTTTAAAACTGCCCAATACAACGTTAATATTCCGTAAAACATAAAAGCATATAAAAACTGGAATTTATGGTACCATTTAACTTCAGTATGAGGATTAAATTTTAAAATTAATTTATCCGCTATATCTTCATCATAATCTAAAATATTAGTGTAAGTATGATGTAAAATATTGTGTTGTAATTTCCAATTAAAAACCGAACCACCTAATAAATTTAAGGTATGTCCTAACCAATAATTTGTTTTACTATTAGATGAATAGGCTCCATGGTTTGCATCATGCATCACACTCATACCAATCCCTGCTTTCGAAAAACCCATCAAGGTCCATAACGCAAAAAATGGGAATAAAGAAAAATGATCTAATACTAATAAAACAAAAGGTATAATATAGGCAGTTAACAAAATAATGGTTTTAATAACCATCGTTTTATTATAGTGTTTTGAAATGTTATTTTCTTTAAAATAAGCATCTACACGTTTGCGTAGCGTAGCAAAAAACAAATTTCTATCTGGGTTGCTATCTATAAATCGTACTGGTTGCATTAATATATTGGCTTGATATTGGTTAAAAAAAAAGAAGCAAATCAGTCTGATTTGCTTCTAAAATAATTTATGTAATAATTAAGCTAAGCTAACGTTTACTGCATTTAATCCTTTTTTTCCTTGTTCAACTTCGAAAACAACTTCGTCATTTTCTCTGATTTCTTCTTTTAAACCAGTTGCGTGTACAAAAATTTCTTCGCCATTTTCTGCTTTAATAAATCCAAATCCTTTTGTTTCATTAAAAAATTTTACTGTTCCGTGTTTCATTTTGTTGTTTTTTGTTTTGTGTTTTAATTTCTTAAAACGGTTATTTATTTTACTGTTTGTTCTTTTCTTAAAATTTTGAAGTTTGTTACGCGAGGCAGTTTAGCTACAATATTCTAATTAAGTTATCAAATATACAACTATTTATTCACACTTTTACATAATAACTATAATATGCAGATTTTGAGACTATTACGCGTCTAAATGGTTAGTTTTCGAGTAAAATAATGTAATTAATCGACTCTAAATCATAGACTAAATGTTCTATAAGTTCCTGTATAAAGGCTTTACCGTACTTTGTATAATACATCGTGAAATTATCATAACGCTCCTGGGGTAAATTATGAGGAAATAATTTTCCTTTAATACTCCATATCTGATTAATATCTGTTTCGGATTTTTGTTTAAGCGCTCTATTTATTTTTTGTTCAATGGTTCCAATACCGTTAATTGCTTTTTGCTTTTCTGCTTCAACAGTTCCTATTAATGTTTTATCTATAAGTGATACCGAATTTAAAATTTCAGAAAACACCTGAGTTAATTTTATTTTTTCGTTTTCTAAATGTACATCGGCGTGTTCCGTTTTAATAAATTGCTTTATTAATTCTTCTCCATCCGTAAACGTATCTTGTAATTGCAAATTCAATTTCTGTAATTTACTTTGAGTTCCTTTATCAACAAGCATCACAAAATTACGAGGTACTAAAACTGGCATTGAGATGTTATAAACTCCAAACATCGCTTTATATTCCAACCAATAAGCTAATTCACCTGGCCCGCCAATGTAAGCTACATTGGGCAATATTTTTTGCTGATACAATGGGCGTAACACTACATTAGGACTCAATTTTTCGGGAGTAGTATCTATTATCTGTTCTAACTCTTGTTTAGTAAATTTGAGTTCGGTATTTACGACTTGATAATATTCTCCAACTTTTTCAATACGCTCGCGCAATCCATTTTCTTTATAAAAAATATTAACATCACGTGGAGTAACTTGTGCCGAATAATTTTTGGTTAACTGTGTAATGGTTTCATTAATCTGTTTCACGGATGTGTTTTCAAAAGCATCTGCTTTAAATTCATTTTTAAATAACCCTTTTAAACTAGCATCATTGCCATCTAAAATAATTAATCCAAACTCACCAAACAATTCGTTGCATAAATAACGTGTAGCATCTGCTAAATTATTATGCATTAAATAGGCAATTTCAATCACTTTTAAAATTGAATTAGCTTGATCATTATCACCTAAAACTTTTTTAAGTTCTTCCAGTACCTCATTAATGCCCGCAGTAATAAACTCCCCTACACTACCCTTTTGATTACTATTCCAAGTAAGCGTTTTGCCAAAGGTATGCACGTGGTTTATTTCTTCAAAATCGTGATCCTCACTTGCCATCCAATACACCGGTACAAATTGTTTATCTGGGAATTGTTGGGTAAGTGATTTACATAAATTAATTGCGCTGATGATTTTGTAAATAAAATACAATGGCCCTGTAAACAAACATAATTGATGCCCAGTAGTTACAGTAAATGTATTTGTATTCTCCAATAAACTAATATGTGTCTTTGATAAAGAAGAGGTATTAGACACTAAACCAGCTTGTGCATTTAACGCATTAACTAAAACTGTTCTATCAACAGTATTAAAACTATTTTTTGCGAAATAGGCTTCGAAATCCGATTTATTAAAATGAAAATCATAAAACGGCTTTACCAATTCTGCTTGATTAACATAATCGGTAAATAGTTTAGAAAACAAATTGGTTGATTGAATGGAGGTTGTTTGTTTTGAAAATAGCATAAACAAATGTATGATTTTATAGATAGTTTTAATATAGGTATTGTTGCGTTAGGGATGCAAGCGAAAAGCCTTTTGTAATGAAATGAAAAAAGCTTGAAGCGACAGCCCGACTCCGCTGCCTCTTTTGCGGAGAAATGCCCAAATAGTTTAAATAAAATTAACGTTTTCAACTTGCTATCAACATAAAACTAATTGTTTATCAGTAGTTTAGATAAGCTAACGCTGAAATTTGGTTAATTACTTGATTTTTTGTTAATAACGCGAATTTATTACCCTGCAAAGCCTTCGTATTTTTAGTAGATTAATTAGGACTGACTGGATGAGTTTACAAGTAAACGTTAAAGATTTATTATCAAATTTATATCACAACCGCGGTGTTGTTGAATTGTTATTTGGGCAACGCGATCAAGTAACCGTTAACGAATTATTGGGTAGAGATGATATTACCGATGAGCAATATCGCAAGTTAGTTTCGTTAGATATTTTAACGGAATACGAAAATGTGGTGAGTCTAAACGACTCTGTTGTAGCGATGTTTGAGGACTTTATGGAAATTGGAGAAGTAACTCCAGGTTTTATAAATGATTATATTTATGAATTAAAACGTCATATTAATTTTTATCAGGAGGCGCGTGAGATGCGCTTTTTGCGAAGCATAAAAAAATATTTAAAACGTATTAATGCTACCCTTACTCGCGAAATCATTAAACTACAGAAAAATGTAGATGATACTTACAAGAACGAAAGTAACTACCGCATTAAATTACAAAAGCTGGAAGATTACCGCGAAAAGCGTGATACAATTATCGATTTTATTAAGAAAACAACAGAGATAGTTGAAGAAACACGTAACTTATTTAACATTACCAACGACACTGAATTATTCGGAATTGTATCAGCTCTTAAAACTAGTTTAATTGAAAACTTAGACTTTTTAATTGAGATACAAACTGACATTACGGATTTTATTAACAAGATTCAGTTTCAGTTAGATGTTTACAAAAAAGCACAGCGTTTAAAAGAAGTAAAAGATCACGGAACGTTGCATTACAAAACAAACTTTAGAGAAATTGTTGGAAATATAAATACGCTGAAACACAACGGACACAAGACTCCTAAAACAAAAATACCTATTGACTTTTTATACAGCGATGATGGACACGTGTTGTGTAAACGTATTGCTGAAAAATATAAAATTACCCGTTTAATGGTGCGTGGACTTGCCGATAAAATGGCAGGTAACTTTAAAGATAAAGGCTTAGAGCAACAAATAAAATTAGATACCGAAAAATTAGTAGAGCGTTTTTTAATACAAACGAAACATAATTTATTTGAATATTTAATTGATTACAAATTTCCGAAAGCTATTGGTACTGTAACTTTTGAAGAGCGCTTATCCTTATTTGTGGAAATTGCGATGGAGTACCAAAACGACTTAGATTTTAAATACCGTTTACAATACCACGATTACGAGGAAACAAACACCAAACTAAAAAAACGATTAGGTTATACATTGATTTTACCTGCTAAAGAAAAGGCAAAAAAAACTAAAGAGGCAAAGTAATAGCAATACAAATTTAAAAAACACGAACTCAGTAATTTAACATAATGGAAGACTTTAATAATTTTAATTTACCAAAACAAACACACGATATTTTTTCGATAATGGCCCGTGGTGCTTTTATATCAAGTAATGGCAGTAGAGATGGAATGAATCGTTTGTATGATGTGATTAATAATCCTGAAAACTTTGATAGATTGCAAGCGTTTTTTAATGTGATACGTTACAACATTGAGCGTGGAAATAATTTCTTTTATTTCTCGAAACTAAATGAACCTAATAGCGAAATAGAAAAAAAACTAGAACGCTTTGAACGTTACATTGATATTATTGATTTATTCGCTAGTATGGATAATAAAATAACTATTGGTAGTCGTTTTCGCCCAAGTGAAATTGCTGAAGAATGTAATGCTAATGTGCGCTTAAAGCAAAAATTACAAAAAATTCCGTTGTATCGCTCAGAAACCTTACATAATAAGGTTCGCGAAATTTGTGATTTAATGAGTCGTGATTCTTTTTTAGAAATGGAAGATGAAAAATCGGAATCATATAAAGTATTAGATTCATATACATACTTATTAGATATTATTAATTCTGTTGCAATTTACGAAGACACAACTATGAATTCGGATGGAGCTCAAGGTCTAATTTATAACTAACAAATATTTATGTTTAAAAAAATTATTTTCATTTTAGCCATTGCTGTAGGATTAAATTCTGTTGCGCAAACTAAATACTCTTTCCCATCTGATGAATTTGTGAAATTTCATTTATCAATTTCATCGGCGGAACGCATGTTTAAAAACGATTCGTTATTACAAGCTTACGGACGTTATGATATTGCTATTAATGGTTATAATGGAAGCATTAATGCTGGTCATTATTTTAAAGCAGCTTTATGTGCTTTGAAAATAAAAGAAGAAATAAAAGCTTTATCCTATTTAGGAAAAGCAATTAAAAATGGTTATGAAGTAGATAGTATGTATGCTGATAAAATTGCTTTTTTTAACCAGAATACTAAAAATGAGTTTGATGCCAATTATGCGAAATGGATGAATGAACGTGATGCTGCAAAAAATACAAATTGGGAAAATGAATTATATGCAAGTGTTCAGGAAAATAAAAAATTCACGACAGTGGCATATCAAACAGCAATTAGCTATTGCAATAATTGTATGAAAACAAAATCGTGCAGTAAAACAGCTACAGAATTTACTACTAAATACCGTATGGTAAAAGAAAAACGTAAAGCTGATTCGATTACTGCTCTTAATTTATTAGAAAAAATAAAAGCCAATGGTTTTCCTAATATGAAATTAATGGATAAAAAAGCTTGTGCAATTGCTCACAATATATTATTAAATTATGATAACGATAAAACAAACACCAAATTAAATGATATATTATTTAAAGCTTTAACAGATGGCTTTATTTCGCCCGCATTTTATGCAAGTGTGGTAGATAGAAGGAATTTATTGAACGGCCTTGAGCCTGAGTTTTACGAGCCTGTTATGGGTTATGAAAAAACAATTGGGACTGGAGTTGTTGCTGCAAATAAGAGACGTAATAAAATTGGTTTGTATAATATTATTATGCCCAATTTTTCTAATATAAAACCTAACGATTTAAAAAATCAGGCAATATATAATAATGCATTTGTAAGCTTATACGATTATTAAACCGATTGTTATTATAGATTGACAGAGTAAAAGAATATTGATAAAGAAGTAAGAAAAAAGGAAAGAAAAGAAAATGGAGAATTGTAGAATTTTAAACAGAATAGTTCAGATTAATATTGCAAACGTAAAGTATGCTGACATAGAAATGAGTGGTAACACTTGTTTTGTGGGTACAAATAACTTTGGTAAAACATCGTTACAGCGTGCAATTTTATTTTTTTATAGCGCAAATAGTCGCGGGTTAGGTATTTCAGCATCGCAAAAACCATTTGAAGAGCATTACTTTCGTTACGAAAATTCCTATTTAATTTATGAAATTCGTACCGAAGAAAAACCGTTTTTTGTAATTGTTTATCGTCATAACAAATTGGTGTTTCGTTTTGTAGATGCTGAGTATAATCCTGATTTCTTTTTTAATGAAAACGATGAGGCTATAAAAATTAAAGAAGTTATTTCTGGATTTGAAAAACGTGGTATTTATATCTCTAATCAAATTGATACGTTTGAGCGTTACCGTAATATTTTATACGGAACCGAAACAGATAAACAATTATCTAAATTCCATTTATTAAAAGGAAACGAGAAATATCAAAACATTCCTAAATCAATTACTAACGTTTTCTTATCTTCAAAAAGTAGTGTAGATAGTCGTTTTATTAAGGATTTTATTGCGAACTCTTTAACAAACGAAAATAGTAGTATTAAGTTAGAACAAGTAGAGCGTCAATTACGTCAGTTCAACGAAAAGTATACAGATATTGAAACGTACTTAAAAAAAGAATGTCAGCAGTTAATTGAGTTTATTGATAAAAAGTATGACCAAGTGCATATGCTTAAAGGTGCTCAAATGGAAATGGCTGATAAGTTAGGTAGTAGTTTACGTTATGCTGAAACACAAAACGAAACTATTATTAAATCTTCCCGCGAAAAAGAAGAAGAGTTAGAACGACTTGCAGAAAATAATGACACTCAAAAAACATTATTAGAAGAAAAACAAAAAGATATACGTGAAGAAATTGGTTACTACGACAGAACAATTCGCGAAGCCAACAAAAAAATAAAAGAGTACAAAGAAAAAAATATTGAACAAGCTGTAGAAAAAAATTCAGAGCGCGAAAAACTACAAGTTGATTTAAATATTGCGCGTCGTGAGTACGAATCGTTAACATCCAATGTACAAAGCATTGAGATGAAGTATTCATCATTAATTGAGCAATTACGTAATGACAAAACAGCATACGTTAATAAAATAAATTCTCGTACGAGCGAAATTTTCAATCATTACAACGAGTTACAATTATTACAAAAAAACGAATTCAATAAAAAAGACTCTGAGTTTAAACAAAAACGTGAAGAAGCAGTAACAGAATTAAACTCTGAAGTAACTGCCAAACAAATTGAGTTTAATGAATTAAAAGCTGAAGAAAAAGTTATACGTAATACTCGCTTTTACGAAAACGAAATTAAAGCGCACGAAAACGAATTAGCTGAGTTACGTGCCATTAACTATAAAAACAAATCGGAACGAGCTATTAAAAACAATTTAGTTCAAACTAACCAAAAAGAATGGGAAGGATTAGAACAAAAATTAAAAGGTTCGTTAAGTAATCAAATACAAAAAACGAATAACGAAATTATTCGTGTAAAGGCCGAAATTAAAGCCATTGAAGATAAGTTAAACGTGCAAGGTGATGCGCTTTATGGTTACTTAGAAAAAAATGTAAAAGATTGGCAAAATACCATTGGTAAAGTAGTTAACGAAGATTTATTATTCCGTTCGGATTTAAGTCCTGCTAAAACGGATAGCAAAGAGATTTCGTTATATGGTATTAGTTTAAAATTAGATGAAGTTCCGGTTGTATCAAAATCAATTGAAGAGTATCAATTCGAAAAAAATGAACGACTTGCAATTATTCGTGATTTAGAAGAATCTTTAAATCAGTTTCAGACAGCGAATAACGAAGAAAAAATGTTAGCTGCTGATAAATTTGGTAAGCAGTTAGGTGAATTAAAAGAAGATTTAAAAGTATTAGATTACTCATTAGAATTAGCTGAAAAGCGTGAGAAAAAATTAATACTTGAATTAGAAGACTGGAAACAACGTGCTAGTACTGAAGTTGAACAATCTTTATCGGGTAACCGCCAAAAAGTGGCTATTATTGAAGAAGAGTTAGCGATTTTAAATAAAAAGAAAAATAATTTATTAAATGACTTTAACTCACAGTTTGATAAATTAAAAGCGTTTAATGATGAGCGATTACAAGATTTGAAATCACGTCAGGAATCAGAAATATCTGAACTTGAAGTTGAAAAGAAAAATCAAGTTAAGGAATACGAAGAAAAAGAAACCCAATTAAGCTCTGAAAAAGAAACAAACTTTAAGGCTAAAGGTGTTGATAGCAAAGAAATTAAAAAGATTGACGCTCGAATTAAAGAATTTCAAGAAGCTTTAAAAGAAATTGAACAATACTCGCAAGTAGTAAGCGATTACTTAAAAGATAAGCGTGAAATTTTTGACAAATTACCTGATTTAATTCAGAAAAAAGATGAGTACGTAAAATCTGCTAACGATTTATCAGCTGAGCTAGAGGAGATTTCACGAAAATATAATATTAAACGTATGGAGTTGAATAAACAAAAACGTGCGTTTGATGAGGAGTTAATTGAGTTTAATAATGGTATTAATTATTTTACTAAAAACTTCCGCGAAACTCCAGTATATAATAAATATGCTGATATTATTGAGCGCGCTGAGCCAAAGAAAACCAATTACAGTGTAATGGACTTATGTACTCAGTTATTAAAAAACGATTCGCATTTTAATGAAGAATATGGCGCTTTTCAACGTTATGTAAATGAGTTTGCTGGCAAATTCCGTTTAGATAATCACTTTAACTTTGTGATACGTAATGATGCAACTCAAGGCGAATATGAACGCTTTGCGCAAAACTTACGCTCGTTCATTAACGAAAATAAAATTGAATTATCAATTGCAGAAACAGCTACACAAATTGGTTTAGTAACTGATAGTATTGCTACTAAAGTAAAAGAGTTAAGCGGGCAAAAAGATAAAATTCAACATATCATTACGTTAATTGCTGAAGACTTTAAAAAAGCAGAGTTCGAAGAATCTAAATTAATTGAGTTTATTAAAATTCGTTTAGAAGAATCTGATAACAAAGTTTATAAACTATTAAAACGCATCCAAGAGTTCCGTGAAGAAAATGGTTTAGTATATAACGAAGGTTTATTTAATACTGATTTTGCAACGCACAAAAACAAAGAAGTTAGCAACCGTGCTGTTAAATTATTAGAGCAATTACGTACCTCAATTAAAGAGCAAGAGCAGGAAGAAATTCGTTTACAAGATTTATTTGAATTACGATTCAACATTAAAGAAGGTATGAATGAAACTGGCTGGACTCATAAAATTGATAGTATTGGTAGTACAGGAACCGACATCTTAGTAAAAGCAATTATTTATATTACATTATTACACGTATTTATTAAAGAGTCATCTCACCGCAGCAGCAGTGATTTTAAAGTGCATTGTATAATTGACGAGGTAGGTCAAATTTCAGCTCACTACTTACGTGAGTTATTACGTTTTGCTAAAAACAGAAATATTATGATGATTAACGGTTTACCAAATAAATCGGGCTTGGAGAGTCATTATAAATTCACGTACCAATTCCGAAGAGAAGAGAACAACAACGTTCGTATTTTCCCAAGTATTGTTACTGAAGTAGAAGCCTAATTTTATTTAACTTTTAAATCTGAATACCTGTCTGGTTATATAACTGACAGGTGTTTTTTATTTAATTATTGTTTTAACTTTATACGATGTCTCAAAAAAGATACTATATATTAAGTTTTGTACTTTGCTTTAATTTAATATTTAGTCAAGTAATAACCGATGACAATATTATTAGTTCAAACAATAAGGTAAAATTTAATAAGAAAAATAGAACAGATGCAGTTTATCTAGTAAATGAACTTATAAAGAATAAAATATCTGATAAAGATAAGTTTGATGCAATATTTACTTGGGTTGCTGAAAACATTAAATACAACACTAATTCATTTTATTTACCAATAAATTCTGGTCCTAATCAGATTGCGAAAATTTTAAAAACAAGAGAAACAATTTGTTTAGGTTATGCTCAGCTAATGGACACATTATGTTTATTGAGCAATATTAAAAATGTAACTGTTTATGGATATGCAAAAGATGAATTTTATGATGTTGGCGATTCAATCATTGGACACAATCATGCGTGGAATGCTGTTAAATTAGACAGTCTATGGTATCTGTACGATGTAACATGGAGCAATGGGGTTACGAGTTACGAATTAACCAGAAAAGGCAAATTTATAGAAAATATTTTACGAAAATTTCCAGAAAAGTATAAAAAGAAGAAAATAAAAATCCCACGTAAGTTTAGAAAAAAATCAATATGTGGCAGTAAAATTGAACCAATATACTATTACAAAAAAAGATATTTTAATACATTAATTAGAAATATATTACAAAGGATTACTTTAAAACTCAATCGAACATTTTTTAGAGGTATTACAACTGATTATTATTTATCTAATCCAACACTATTTTCAGCAACTCATGTTCCAGATGATGGAATATGGAGTTTATTAAATAAAAAGCATGTTAATGAATTCGAGCAAGATAGTTTAATATATTATTTACATGATAGTATGTATAAACATCAGGAAAGACAAGGGATAAATTGTTTTGAATGTGATAATTATTTCGATGAAAAAAAGCAAGAAAGACTAATTATTCTTAATAAAAACAGTACTAGCTTTAATCCTAATAATAAATTCATTAATATATATTGTAATGAAGAATTAGGTCGTTCAATGTTTTATAAAAGCTTAGTTATAGATAGTGTACGACTTGCAAAAACTGATAGTTCAATTTCATATTTTCAAAATGCATTAAGTGAAAATTTAATTGCTAGAAAAACTTTTACTAAGTATATAAATTATGAAAAAAACAAAAACAACACAAAAACTAAACTACTTTTAAAAGACAATAGCAATCACCAGAAATTTGCAAAAAATAAAATAAATACAACTGTACTACAAATAAAAAAATTAAATGAATTGCTTAATCAATCTTCTGCTTTTGGAACAAATTATATTAATCATATTCATAGACTAGGCAGAATAAGAATCAAAAACAATTATGACAAATTAAAACCTTATAGCATTATAAAAATTAATGAATTACAGAAATCTCATAATCAAAAAACACAAAAATTAGATTCAGTAATGTTATTAATAGCAAAATATGAAAATGCTTATGATTCAATTATAACAAATGTCTCGTTAAATAT
>JAYSTR010000222.1:0-2694 GCA_043719555.1 Bacteroidota bacterium
GTATCGAGCCCGAGTTTAGATGGTAAAATATTAATTTTATGCGACCCAATGATTGCAACAGGTGCATCTATTGTATTAGCATTTAAAGCGTTATTAGCAAAAGGAAATCCGGCTCACGTACACATTATTTCATCTATTAGTAGCAGACAAGGCATAGAGTATGTGAAAGCAAATTTACCAACTAAAAACTTTACTATATGGTGTGGTGCCGTTGATGAGGAATTAACAGCTCACTCTTATATTGTACCAGGTTTGGGCGATGCAGGTGATTTAGCATTTGGCGAAAAAATTTAATTTATAAATTATAAACTTGATAATGAATAGTACTGAAATTTGGAAATTCATTTCTGCCGCATTAGCCTGTACCATTTCCCTTTCTAAAATTGGAATACCAAGTGTTATTGCTATTTATAAGTCTAATTACACAATGGCTTTATTAAGTAGTTGCACGGGTGCTGTGTTAGGTTCGGTTTTATTTACATTTTTATTTTCGGGTATTTTAAAGTGGTGGGAAAAATTAAAACACAAATACTTTGCTACTCATCAACACACGAAGATTTTCACAAAAGCAAACCGACGCATTATTCGTATTAAGCATCGTTTTGGATTAACAGGTATTGCAATCCTCACACCAATATTTTTATCTATACCAATAGGTGCTTTTTTAGCCGATCGTTTTTATAAAGATAAAAAGAAAGTGATTTTATACTTAACCGTATCAGCTATTGGCTGGTGTTTTATTTTATACTTTGTGTATTTGTTTTTTTACGATGCCTTTAAAATTTATTTTGGGTAAGGTTAATTAAAGAAAAAAAAATTTGAGTTATCTTATAAAATACTTTTATTACAGACTTTTCAATTATTATAACAAAGGAAACGTAGCACCATTATTTTCAACATTTTCCACAATTTTTCTTGTTTTATATATTAATATTCTTACAGCTATAACGTTAATCTCTTTATACTTATTTAATATAAGATTAGTATTACCTACTTTTTACGGCTTTAGAATAATAATACTATTACTAGTTATTTTTATTACGTATTCAATCTTTTATTACATAATGATAAAACATAAATTACATAAAAAAATCACGAATGAATTTAAAGATGAATCATTAAAACAAAAAAGAGTAAGTGCTATAATGGTTGTATTATATATTATATTATCTTTTGTAGTTTTTTGCTTATAACAAGGTTAAAATAAATTTATTAACCCTTAACAAACTTCAAACGCTGTGTTTTATTACCTGAAGTAATCGTTAAAAAATAAACGCCAGCTGTTAAATCACTTAAAGTTATAGAGGCATTACCATTAAGGTTAGTTTCTTTTTTAATAATATCTCCTACTACATTTATAATATTAACGTTATAGGTTGTAGTTGTTTGAGTCATTAAATGCAATTCGTTTACTACAGGGTTAGGGTAAATAGAGGCAGCAGGCATTTCGTATTCGTTAATGCCAACTTGTGTTTGGTTATAAATAACACCAATGGCATCTAAATCAAATCCGCTACTAGGGTAGGGTGTAGGCCAAGGGTCATTTATTTTATGGTAGTTTACATCGCGTGTACAATATTGGTTTTGTATGCTACCAACCACATCAATAATTTTTACGTGCGTAATGCTTTTTTTATTTAGTAAAGCGTTATCGGCAATTTCACTAATATTAAAAGGCGTTCCGTAACCACTTTGGTATTTACCTGCTAGGTTATTAATAAGGGTTGCATCTGTTGAGCCAGCACTCCACGTTTGTGTAATTGTATCGGTATTACTGGTGGCATCAAATCTAAAATAATTAATGCCATCGCTGCTTACTTCTACAAAGGCTAACTCTAAAAACGTACTGTTAAAGCTATTTTCAAATACGGCAAAATCATTACCTGTACTATCTTTTATGGGCGAAGCGAATTGTAAAATAGCATAACCACCATCTCCTAAACTTAACACCCCATTTACACCAGCTTTACCCGTTGCATCCGTTGTAGTGCCAACTGTAACTAAACCTAAGGTAGGAGTCGATACATCTTGATAACCTCTCAAAACCTGGCATTGAGTAGCCCAGCCAATAAACGCTGAACTATCTTTATCCATAGCACTTGAGCCAGCTGCGCCAACTACCGGAGCAAACTGCGAAAATAATTTGGAGCTAATTAATAATACAAGTAATAAACAAGGTAACTTCATTAAAATGGGTACAATGCCTTTATAAGTTTTCTTCCCGAAACTCCAACATTGGTTTATTGATAGGTTTTCTGACTTGTTTTAGTAATGCGTCTTCCCGAATAAACAGTGACTATTGCAGTACCTTTAAATAAAACTTACAGCTGCGGGTACAGTTTTGGAGTTACACCAAATTCCCTTTTCAACGGCACAAAAATACGCTTTTTAATAAGAAACTCATACAAAGTCTTTTTGCAAAAAAAAATGTATATTTATAAATAAAACCTATAGCACATTTTATATGAAAGAAAGACTACTTTTATTTTTTTTGGCAATTACCATTTTTTTTTCGGTTTCAGTTGCCCAGCCAACGTTAACGGCAACAGGCATTAATCCGATTATTGGCAACCTTTTAACTTTAAAAAACGGACCAGCTGTTAACCCAGGAAGTGCTGGTGCTAATCAAGTATGGGTAGTTAATCCTACTTCAACAGTTACACCAGCTACTTATAGTGTAACATCAGTTGGAAG
>JAYSTR010000223.1:0-17521 GCA_043719555.1 Bacteroidota bacterium
TAAATTATAAACAATACGCCAACCTAAATTTTTACCACGCGAGCCTGCACGATAGCTCCACCAAGAGTACTGATGAGGTTCTTGATTGAAATGTCTAAATGAATCGGTAAAACCAGATTGCATAAATTGTTCCATCCACTCACGTTCTTCAGGTAAAAAACCAGAGGTGTTTGCATTGGATTTTGGGTTATGAATATCGATGGCTTTGTGGCAAATATTGTAATCGCCACATAAAACTAAATTAGGGACTTTTGTTTTTAATTTATTGATGTATGTTTGAAAATCAGCCAACCATTGCATTTTAAAACCTTGGCGATCATCATTACTTCCACTTGGGTGATAAACACTCATAACGGAGCAATGTTCAAAATCTAAACGAATAATGCGGCCTTCAAAGTCATATGCATCATTACCACAACCATACTCCACATGTTTTGGCTCTATTTTACTGAAAATGGCTACACCACTGTATCCTTTTTTTTGAGCAGGATACCAAAATAATTTATAACCTAAGGTTTCAAAATCAGCCGTGTTTACTTGTTCAGGTGTTGCTTTAATTTCCTGTAAGCATAATACATCTGGATTTGCAGATTTTAACCAATCTAATAAACCATGGCCTAAAGCTGCACGAATGCCATTTACATTGTAAGTAATAATTCGCATAAATTAATTTTTTGTACGCCTTAAAAATACAATTTCTATCTTTATAAAACGTTATACGGTTGTGATAAAAAAAGGGTTTGCTATACTTTGTTGTTTGATGGGATTTGTTTTTGGGACAAGTGCTCAATCTAATTTCAAAAAAAAACAATTTGTAGTAAAATGCGACACGTTATACTTAGATAGTTTGAGTTTAATTCCCGGAAGCGTTAATTTATTTATAAAGCATCAAAAATTTGATTCGGCAGCTTATAGAATAAACTATAGCCTAAAAGCTATTATTTTTAAAAATAAGTTAAATGATACTTTAACGGTTGCCTATAAAACATTTCCTTACAATTTCGAAAAGCCAGTTTTTCATAAAAACATTACGATGTTGAATCCGGATTTATCCGTTCCAAAAAGTGCAATACAAATTGCGTATGCTGATGTTAATCCTGTATCGGAAAATTTTATTTCGGATGGGTTAAATAAAAATGGTAGCATTAGCAGAGGAATTAGCTTTGGTAATAATCAGGATGTAGTTGTAAACTCCAACTTAAATTTACAAGTAAGTGGTAAGTTAACTGATGAGGTTGAATTATTGTTAGCCGCAACAGATGATAACATTCCGTTTCAGGCAGATGGAACTACGGCGCAGTTGCAGGAGTTTGATAAAGTGTTTGTGCAACTATCAAATAAAAATACCAAGCTAATTGTAGGTGATTTTCAATTACAAAAACCAACTGGTTATTTTTTAAATTTTTATAAACGAGCACAAGGAGCTTACATATCAAATGAATATGTAGATACAATGAATACAAAATTAGTAACATTTAAAACTCAATTGAGTGGGGCAGTTAGCAAAGGGAAGTTTGCAAGAAATGTGGTACAAGGAATAGAAAACAATCAAGGGCCATACAGATTAAAAGGCTCGGAGAATGAACCATTTACTATAGTGTTATCTGGCACTGAGCGAATTTATATAGATGGAAAAGTAATGGAACGTGGCCAAGAAAATGATTATATTATTGATTACAATACAGCTGAATTAACGTTTACTGCTAAGCAAATTATCACAAAAGATAAACGGATTATTGCAGAGTTTCAATACGCCGAAAGAAACTATGCGCGCTCTTTGTATTTTTTTGGTGAAGAAGTGGAAATGAAAAAACTGAAATTACGTTTTAATTTTTTTGGTGAGCAAGACAATAAAAATAAAACCTTGCAACAAGCCTTAACAGAACAACAAAAAGAAACATTATTTAATATTGGTGATACTATTAGTAAAGCATTTAGTTCGGGAGCAGAATTAGCTACTTATAACACGACAGATGTGTTTTACTGGAAAAAAGATACGATCGTTAATGCAAAATTGTATGCAGGTATATTTCTTTATTCTACAAATGCAGACAGTGCAAAGTATAGAGTGAAATTTACGTTTGTTGGTGAAAATAAAGGTAATTACAGGCAAGTTACAACAACTGCAAATGGTAAGGTATATCAATGGTTTGCTCCGGTTGCAGGAATTTATCAGGGAAATTATGAGCCAGTAATACCATTGGTTTCTCCTAAGAAAAAGCAATTATTTTCATCAGGATTTAATTACGTAATAAACGAACATCACACTTTAGATGCAGAAGGAGTATTTACCAAAAACGACATTAATACGTTTAGTAGTATTGATAGTAAAGATGATGATGGTTATGGGTTTAAATTAAATAGCATTAATAAAACAGTATTAAAAAATGATACAGCACATAAAGTAACAACCGATGTAATTTATAACGTGGGTTATGAGTATGTGCAAAAATATTTTTCGCCGATTGAACGCTACCGAGCAATAGAATTTGAGCGTGATTGGAACAGACCCATTAATGGTATTATTAATACCGATCAGCATGTAGGTTTTATGCAAACAGGTGTGCAAAAGAGTAATAAATTTAAGGCACTATATGGCTTGAGTGTATTTGATGAAGGTAGTTTTTTTAGAGGGATGAAACATGCATTTACAGGAATGTATAATTTTAAAAACACTAATTTGAATTATAGTAATTCCTATTTAACCAGTAATTATAATAATACATATAGTGATTTTTATAGGCATAGATCGAGTGTGTCGCAAAATATAGGAAAACTAAAATTGAATTATATTGATGAGTTTGAACAAAATAAATTTAAACTGTCATCGTCTAACAATTTATTACAAAGGAGTTATCAGTTTTGGGAATGGGAAACGAACATTACTAATAAAGATACTACAGGCAATATTTATAAATTATTTTACCGAGAACGAAAAGATAAGCAAGCTTATAGTGCGATTTTAAAAGATTCTACATTGGCACAAAACACTGGATTTTCTGCTAGTATTAATAGCATCACTAATCATCCTTTTGCCATTTTATTTACGTATAGAGAATTAAAATTACAACGAGATTCGATGACTATAAAACCTGATAATGCTTTATTAAGTAGAGTAGAGTATTCTCCTCGATTATTAAATGGGTTTATCACATCGAGTTTGTTTTATGAAACGGGTTATGGACTTGAAAATAAAAAAGAATATTATTATTTAGAAGTAGCGGCAGGGCAGGGGAGTTATGCTTGGAAAGATTATAATGATAATGGAATTAAAGAATTAAATGAATTTGAAATAGCTCAATTTTCTGACCAAGCTTTGTTTATAAGAGTTTATACACCAACAAATCAGTATATAAAAGTATTACACGATCAGTTTAGTTTTTCATTTAATTTGAGGCCATCAGTTTTTGTAAAAGATAGTGCATCAGGGCTCATGAAATTTGTTGGCAGATTTGCAACTCAAACAGCCTACAGAATAGATAAAAAATCGAATGATAATGGTAAGTTATTTACGTTTAATCCTTTTGATATTTCGTTGCAAGACTCCTTGATTAATGCATTAAATTATTCGTTTCGTCAGAGTTTATTTTTTAATCAAACAGATGCTGTGTTTGGAATTGATTATTCGTATCAAAATAATTTAAATAAACAATTACTAACAAATGGATTTCAAACCAGACGTATGACTACACACGAATTAAAATGGCGCTTGAATTTTACACAATCTTGGAGTATTAATAGCAGTAATAACGCTGGCCGTAAGACAGATAGTTCTTCATTTTTTTCGACACGTAATTTTGATATTGAATTTTATGATTTAGAACAAAAAATAAATTTTCAACCAAATACGGCTTTCAGATTAAGCGCAATATATAAATACTCAAAAAAGCAGAATCAATTGTTTGATGGATTAAATGAAAAGGCCGAATTGAATGATTTTGGTTTAGAATTAAAATACAATCAATCGGAAAAAGGAAGTTTAACAGGTAGAATAAATTTAGTTTCGATAACTTTTAATAAACCTGAGAATACACCAATAGCTTACGAAATGTTAAATGCACTAAAAGTTGGGTATAATTATACATGGGGATTAAGTTACCAAAGAAATATAACGAGTAACTTACAAATTAGTTTAAATTATGATGGAAGGAAATCACCTAATTCGAAAAATGTGAATATAGGAAGCGCTCAGATTAGAGCATTTTTTTAAATGAAATTTAATGTATTATATTTAACCTTTGCGTTTTTAAAATAAAGCAGAATAATAAAATTGAAAAAAGAGAATACTATATATTTTGAAGGATTAAATGGATTGCGTTTTTTTGCAGCTTTAGCAGTAATTATAACGCATGTAGAATTAATAAAGGGTGTTTTTAATTTTAAGCATTACTGGAATAATCCTATTATTTTTAATTTGGGCGGATTAGGTGTTTATTTTTTCTTTGTACTTAGTGGTTTTTTAATAACCTATTTACTATTAGCAGAAAAACAAAAATTTAATAAAATTGAAATTAAGCAGTTTTATTTGCGAAGAATATTTAGAATATGGCCATTGTATTACTTGATAATTATTGTCGGTTTTTTTGTATTACCACATTTTGATTGCTTTCATATATCTTATTTGCAAAGAGATTTTGAAATGCATTTTTATACAAACTTGTTTTTGTATTTAATTATTTTGCCAAACCTAGCTTTTTCAATTTTTGCTGCGGTACCAAATATTGGTCAGGTTTGGTCGATAGGAATAGAAGAACAATTTTATATTTTTTGGCCATTAATTATTTCAAAAAGTAAAAACGTAATAAAAACATTAACATATATAATACTAGGATTGATTTTCTTAAAAATTGGAATTTTAGTCTTAGGGTTTTTCGTACATGATACAACTTGGTATAACCCATTGAAGAAATTTGTGGCAATGTCGAAATTCGAATGCATGGCTCTTGGTGGAATAGGGGCAGTTATGTTATTTAATAATCACCCTTTAATTAAATATATTTTAAATAAACAATTATTAAGTCTATCGATAATTTTAATACCTGTCTTAATTTTTTTCACACCACCTAACATTCAGGATGCGATACATTTAGTGTATTCGTTTTTGTTTTTGGTAATTATTATTCAAGTTGCAATGGGCAAAGGACTATTAAATTTAGAAAACAGAGTTTTAAATTATTTGGGAAAAATATCTTACGGAATATACATGTACCACTTTATGGTAATACCTTTTGTTTTATGGGTATTTAAGAGATATTTAATTTCGGATTCAGGAATTATAGAAAATATAGTGATTTATTGTTTCACGGTTAGTTTAACAATACTTATTTCTGGATTATCCTATAGGTTTATTGAAAAGCCCTTCATAAAAATGAAGTCAAAATATTCGCCAATAAAATCTGGTAAATTATCTGAACACTAATATATCTTCTATTAGAAGAAAGATCTTGTTAACTGTTCTGATATTCATCTGAAGTTCTGTAAGCAACAGAATTATAATAATACAGCATGAGAAAAAAAGGAAAGCCATTTAAGAAATAGTGGCCTTGACGAAATAGATTTAGTAATATCATAATCAAAATGGCGTTGCTAATTAGCCAGTTATTTGTTTTTGTGTAAGCTGTTTTTTTAACGTAACATTTTATAATTATCATTAAAAATATGCCTAAGCCAAACAGCCCAGTCTCGGAAAGTAAACGTAAAAACATAGAATTGGCATCAGCACCATTTAAATTAAATCCCCAAACGACCATGTTTTTCGCAATGGAGTATTTTTCGAATGCTACAGGATGAGATCCTATTCCTGCGCCAAATATTGGACTCGTTGCAAAATTTTTTAAAGCTACAACATAATTGTTATATAATATAAATGATGAGCCGTGCGTTTCACCTAGCTTAAATTCTTCTCCGCTAAACATACTAATCATACCATCTAAGCGACTCTTAAATTCCGCTACATTGGCATATAAATAATTAAACAATACAATTGTAACAGGTATTAAAATTAAAATGTAACGTATTAATCCGTAACTAATTGCTAAAAAAAACAAAGTTAAAAATATGGATATCTGTCCAACTCCAGAAAACGACATTAAGTACACTGTAATAATAATAGCACATTTTTTTCTGCTTAATCCAAAAGTATTTAAACTAAACATATTATAAACCGATACAAAAAATGCTGCAGATAGAACCGTTGCTAAATGAGTAGGTTCCGCAAAAATAGAATTAATGCGAATTCCTAAAGTGCCTCCAATATGAGGCCCCCACTTATTTAAAACATAAAACAAATGTAAACCTGTCTTAAAACCAACTAAAAAACTAATATATTGAAATAGGCCGATGAGTGCTGATATATAACAGCCATACATGTACCAAATAAATAGTTGTTCAATGTCAAATTTAAACTCATTAATTACATAATAATAAAAGAAATACGACAATAATAAACCGAAAAATATTTTTATAAACTGAGCTGATGTATCATTACCTAATACAATATTTAAAACACCATTTATTATGAGAATTATAAATATGCCAACCATACTTTTATTAATCGGGTATCGTATAATAAACCCAGGTAATAAAAATATGTATATGATATAACCTAAATAAAACTCAAACGGTTCTTTGAAAAACACATAGGAATTAATGAAAATTGAAACATAAATAAATAGTACTTTCCAGAAATTTGCTCGATTTTGTTCTATATATGGAATACTTTCGTTCACTATTTATAACTAATTGAAGATGATAATTTTTTGGATGGTTTCTCTACAAGTTTATACATTATCCTCGACCAAACAAGCGTTGCGACTAATGCAATAATAATTGTACAGGTTTTTTGAAAGCTCCCGTGAACGTGATGAGACAAAACATTTATGATCATGGAGCCAATGATTGTGTGTGTTAAATAAATTGAATATGAAAATTTACCAATGGTATTTAAAATAGGAATTTTTATATTTTTGAAATATAAAATAGCTACTACAGGTATAACTGCAAATAAAACTAATCCGCATTCATATTTATAGATACTAAACATTATTAAAGTAAGGATGCAAATCCAAAATTCATATTTATTAATCAATTCATCAATATACATAAACATTAAAATACCTATTAAAAACACTGGTAAATAATTTGGTAAAAACTCAACGTTATTAATAAAACTCAAACTCACACAAATAATATACATAATTATGCGCACATATAATTTATTGCTAGTAAAAAACACATACAATAACGCAATAAAAATATAGTACTGAAACTCAACTGCTAACGTCCAATATACTACGTTAATCCACTGATATTCTCTGAAAAACGGAATCAGATAACCTATATGTAACCCGATTTGCCTAATGGATAAAGTAAATGGCGATGAAGTGTCGTAAAAAGTATACCTTAAATAAATTAAAATAATTGCTGTTAATAAGGAAAATAAATATGGAGGTTCTAATCTGCATAATCGTTTAAAAAAAAAATTGAAAAAATGTTTTGGTTTAAAATTTGCCTTTTTCATCGACCAAGGGATTATAAAACCAGATATTACAAAAAAAGTATGCACTCCGTATTTCCCTAGAGAAAAAACATTTAGTATAAATTGAGATTGTATAAATCCGCTAACTGTACAGATAAAATGAAAAAATACGACTGATAATGCTGCAAATGCACGTAAACTATCTAGTATTTGTAATTGTGTGCTGTCCTTTGTTTGCATTACAATTGTAATAATCTTTTATATGAATTTATAAATACTGCTTTTGTGAAATAATTATTAACTAATTCAATTAGATTCGTTTTGTTAATAATTTCATTACTGAATTTATTAAAAACAAATCCACATTTATTTTCGACAACAAATTGGCTATAATCGCCTAAATTTTCTGAAATTATAACTGGTAAACCACACGCTAAATATTCACCAAATTTAACAGGAGATGCGACTTTGTTTGTTATGGATTGTTCCCGAATAAGTAATCCAAAATTACAACTTGCTAAATAGTTTGGCACCTCAAGGACTTTAACATGTTTGTTGTGCACGTGTTGCGGAAATTGTTTTTTTAGTGCATCTATATTTTTATCGTTATCTGATAAAAACAATATTTTATTAGAACTAGATTGATTTAATAATGGTTTAATGAATTTCGCCAATAAATCAAATGATTGCCAACCTGCAACAGAACCAGAGTAAACAAAAATCACATCATCATCCTTAAAGTTAAACTCGCTTCGTATTAAAGCTCTTTGTTCTTTACTGATAGAAATATCTTCGAAATGTTTATTAATGGTACAGGGTATTACTACATGGTTTTGTTCGAAATATTTAAATTCTTGTTTCCAATAATCAACCAATTTTTCTGAAACTGAAATTCTGTAATCACTTTCAATAATAGCTTTTCCTTCTAATTCTTTTATTTGAGATAGTAACTCGATATCATTTACAACTTTGTATTCTTCCCATTCAGCTGAAATTGCACCTCGCCCATCATATACTATTTTTACGTTAGCTGATTTAAATTGCAAAGCAAGGTTGGTTGCTAAAACCGAGCGCGCTATAATAGTTTTTGGATTATAAATAAAACACAATATCCCCAATAAAAAGTTGTTTTTTCTCCAATTTTTCATTTTAGGAAACATAGGTAAAACAATTGCTTCAGGTAATTGCAATATTATTTTTTTTCTATTGCTAAAAAAACCTCTTATAGATATAAATGAAATTAATTTTGTTTTAGTATTTAGTTCACTGTTAAAAAATTTAATTACGTCAATGACTTGAGATGAGTAAATTCCCGAGGGAGAGTCGTTATATGTTAAGTAAAAAATCATTTTCTACTTCGCTAGTATTTTTAAAATGCGTTCAGTTGAATTACCGTCCCAATACTTTGGGATACTTCCTTTTTTATAGGTGTTATTTTCTATTTCCGAAATATATTTTAAAATTAATTCTAAATCAAAAGGAACAAGTGTGTTTGTGCCTTCGGTAATAGTAACTGGTCTTTCTGTATTAGGACGTAATGTTAAACACGGCACTTGTAAAAAAGTTGATTCTTCTTGTATACCTCCACTATCTGTAATTATAAATTTACTATTATCAATTAAATTTTGAAAGGAAAAATAATCAAGAGGATCTGTTAATATGATTTTTTCGTTTTCATTTATAAAATGTTTTAAATTAAAATCGTCCAATTTCTTTAAGGTTCGAGGGTGAATTGGAAATACAACTTTATATTTTTTTGTAAGTTCTGAAAGTAGTTTTACAAGTTTTAGCAAGCCATCTTCTGAGTCAACAGTTGCAGGCCTATGCATTGTCATCAGTACAAATTCTTTCGGCACTAATTTAAGTTCACTTAAAATTGCTGACTTGGTAATTTCGTTTTTAAATGCTACTAGAGTGTCAATCATCGTGTTTCCAACAAAATGAATTGATTCCGAATTATAACCCTCATTCATTAGGTGTTTTAATCCGCTTGGTTCGGTTACAAAAAACAGGTCTGAAATCTTATCAGTTAATAATCGGTTATGCTCTTCTGGCATAGAATTATCAAAACTACGCAATCCACTTTCTAGATGAGCAATTTTAATATTTAATTTATTAGCGGTTATTGCCGCTGCTAATGTTGAATTAACATCGCCCACAACAATTAATAAGTCTGGTTTATAAGTATCATTAATTAAATCTTCAAGCTTGACCATTATTTCTGCCATTTGCTTATTCGGACTATTTGGCGAAATATTTAAAAAATAATCTGGCTGTAAGTTAAATTGCTTGAAAAAAACATCAGCCATTTTCTCATCAAAGTGTTGGCCCGTATGTACAATCTTTAAATCGATATTTTTATAATTTATAACGAGTTTTTTAAATTGCGTTACTTTAATGAAATTTGGACGTGTACCAACTACTATTAAAATGTTTTTTTTCATTTATAAATATTAATTTTTTTACTTTACTAATTTTAAATATAATTGTAAACCAAAAATCTTAATAAACATGACTTTTATTTTTGAAAGTCCATAGCTGTTTTCTGATTTCCAATTATCTTTTATGTTTTGAGTATATATAGATAAAGCTTTCTTTTGATCGTATTTTGCTAGTTCAAAGATAGATACCATTAAATAATCAAAGAATTTATTTTTATTTAAATTATACTCATTTGTATTTTTAAGTTTTAATAAATCTAAATAATTTAGCCTAATAACAATATATTGCAACCATTTATTTAATTGATTACCTTGAGAAATTTGCCCAGAGGCTCGTTCCCTAACCATTGTTAATGCTTGATTATCGATAGTGTAATTTTGATTATTTAAGATTAAACGGAGCATTAATTCTGTTTCTTGAGAACTATAAATATCTTCATTCCATAATCCAAAATTTATTAGGGTGTCTTTTTTCCATAAATTGGAACAAGTGTTACCTGTTTTATTTGTAAATGACGCAATGTATTTTTCTTGAGATAAGTTATTTAAAATAGTTTGTTTTCCATTTACATTTTTTTTTCGATGCGCTGCTGCTATAAAGCTTATGTTTGTTGTCGCTTTTATTAAACCTACCTGATGCTCTATTTTTGTATTATCTAATAAATCATCGGCGTCTAAAAACTGAATCCATTCACCTTTTGCAATCGTTAATCCTTTATTTCTGGCAGCGTTTGCTCCTGCTTTATTTTCTGTTTCAATAATTAGATCCGTGTAAGTACGTTTTAATTTGTGTAAAATATTAAGTGTATTATCAGAAGAATTATTATCTATACAAATTACTTGAATCTCTTTATAAGATTGATTGTAAACAGATTCTAAACATTCATGAATATAATTAGCAACATTATAACATGGAATAATGACTGATACCAACATTTATATGTCTATTTTATCTTTTAGTTTTAAGAAATATTTCTCAATTGTAAGCCAAGATATAATTGTAATTAATAATGTTATACTAACATATATGATGAAGAGTAGTAATTTATTTTCGATTGATACTATGTGTGTTTTTGCTAAAAAAGTATCTACAAAAAATGGAACAGGTTTATGATATAAATAAATTCCATAGCTAATTTTCCCTAAAAAATTTAAGATACTTAAGTTCAGGATTGAGTCTATAAAATAGACTTTACTTGAGCTCGCCATAAACACTAAAAAAACTGACATAAAACATAAGAATAACGCTAATAAGTATTCGTTTATAGCGTAATATGTAAACACAGTAGTTAAAACAAAGAGAATACTAAACAATATTTCCGAATATTTTTCTAAAAAATTAATAATATTTTCATGTTTATAATGAATAATGAAAGCTAAAAGAGCTCCAATTCCAAGCGTGTCAAAATGAATAAATGTTACCCCTTTTGTGGTACCAATTCCTGTAAAATAATAGTAGAAGTAGAATTTAGAAACAAATCCTATAAAAAACACTGAAACCAAAAGCTTTAGTTCGTGTTTTTTTGGCGTAAAAAATATTAAAAATGGCCATAATAAATAAAATTGCTCTTCTACTGCAAGTGACCAAGAGTGGTTTAATAGCGGACTTTGGAAATTTATTTTATAAAACAAATAGTTTTGAGTGTAAGTAAAATAGTACCATTCATCACCTTTTGGACAAATCCATAACCCTCCAAATTTGCTTATTAAAAATAGAGCGCTAATAAATATATAGTATATAGGAAATAATCTTAATGCACGTTTCATCATAAATGATGAAATCATTTTTGTTTTTGAAAGCTCAAAGTTTTTGTTTTTTTGACTTAGTAATATGAATGTGATTAAAAATCCGGAAATTGTAAAAAATATTTGAACACCATTCCCTCCATATTTAAAAGATAAGCTTGAGTTTAAATTTTCTAAATAGTGAGCTAGGATTACCATTAATGCTGCGATGGCTCTCAATCCATCTAGCTTGGACATATAAGATAAGTGCTTACTCATTTTTAATGGCTGTATTTAAGAAAAGATTAATATTACTAAATGAGTCTTTATTTTCTAATAACTGATTTTTACTCATGTTCCACCATTCCATTTTCTCTAAACATATAATTTGTTCTTCATCAAATCTATATTTTATAATTTTAGCAGGAACACCAGCAACAATTGCATAATTTGGAATATCTTTATTTACAAATGCACCTGCACCAATTACTGCTCCATCTCCGATTTTAACACCAGCTAAAATCATTACATTGGCAGATATTAGTACATCGTTGCCTATTTGAGTGCAACCACCATTTAGTTCATCATAATTATTTTCAGTTACCCACCCTCGTCTTTTATTATAAAAAATCGGACTTGTACTTATATAATTTAAAGGGTGTGAGATTAATCCAATTTTTACGTCGGATGAAATACTACAGTACTTGCCAATTTTATCACATGCTCCAATATAGGTCCCTTTTCCAATATACACACCATCACTTAGCTCTTTTAAAAAACTTCCAATTTCAACATTTTCTTCAATTACAATATCGTTTCCAACTTTTATACTATTAGATAAAATTGATTTTATCTTTTTGTATTTTTCAGAGCGAGCATATGTATAATGCAATTTTATAAATATTTTTATTTTTAATATTATAGTATTTATTGTTTGCATAAAAACTGTTTTATTCCACTATATGTGTCAAAATATAATTTAGAATTAATGATTGAATTTTGTTGAATTTGAAATGCTTTAAAAATATTTTCTGTCACTTCAATTTTATTGGCGATACCTGCATTACAAATTTCTGATACATAGTCCGTAAAATCAGGCTCATTAAGTGCGTAATTTAAAACATCAAATTTTGATGCAGTAAACAAAGTAGTAGAATATATTGATAAATGAATATTTGCTAAGGAAAGCAGAACCTCTATAGGATATTGCAAAATAGAAATATTTTTATTTTGATTAAATGCATTTTCATAGATTGATACATCTTCGACAGGATGAGGTTTTACAATGATGTGATAATTTTCGAAATTATTTTTTTTACATTTCGTCGTTATTTCATTAATATACTTGATAAAATAATAATGTAAACTTGTTTGTGTACTAATTAGTAAAACAGTTTTATTATAATGCTTTACTTTTAACATATTTATTGTTTCGTTATATGTTCTATATTTTGTATAAGTGTAGTCGCCTACAACTCTAATTTTTTCATTTGTATATTCATTACCAGTTAGTAATATGTTTTTCCAGTAATTACCGTAAACAAATATTTCATCAGCGAATAATGTATCTTTTAAAGTTGTATTAATTGCTTTAGGAAAGCAATAAAAAATATCTTTAATAGAAATTAATCCATGTTGCAATTCTATACATTTTATCTTATTTTTTTTTAACGCATATAATTGCCCTTCTTTATGGTAATGACATACAAAAAGAAAATAAGAAAATGTATACAGTTTCAAAAAACGGTTCCAGATTACAAATTCTTTAAAAAATTTAGAATAGGCTATCTGTATATTTATTAACTCAGTTTTAGAAAAAATAGTTGATTTATAAATTAGCTCAAAGGATTGCTTTAAATCTTTTTTAAATTGTAACTCCTCATGGTTACATTTATCGTAATAAAAGGCAAAATAAATATCATTATTTGTTACATTATGATGAAGAAATGTGGCATTAGAATTTTCAATAACTGTAGTACAATTTTCTTTTCCTAATTCGTTTAATATAGTATCAAAGTATGTAGATTTTTTTTCGCCATCGTATACAACCCTACATACATCAAAAATTAAATAGGTATTGTTTTTTGTATTCGAACAAACTATGTTTTTAGCTTTTTTTATTTTTGTTTGATAACGAAATTTATTTAGTATACGTTTAACTAAAAATCCATTAATAAACATATTTGGTTCATCAATATTTCTGCCAACATAATCAACTTTTAATCCATCTAATACAACCTTTATTAAATTAATTTCACCACAATCAAATAAAGTTACATCTGTTACCCTTGAATAAAAATTGTTTTTAAAATCTGTGAAAGTTGCCACTTTTTATTTTATTAATTTAATAATGCCTTTTTCTAAAAGTGGCTTTATATGTGCCTCTAAATCATTAATTGAAATGTTTTTAAAATCTGCAATTTCAAGCAATGAGTTTTTTCCATCGGCATAGGTTAAAAAGTGCATACGATCGTGGATCAATTTACGCGATGCAAGTGGGTTAACAGATGATGGATATAAATCTCGTTTCCCAAGTTGAGGTTCGCAATACGGGATAGTGTTTTCATATACATCATTTAATTCAAGTGCTGTAACGAACTTCAAGTACATTTCAATCGTTTGCTCCATAGCATCAAAAGAAATGAAAGATTTATTATCTAAAGAAGTGTGGTATTCCTTGTATCGTTGGTACATACTACGTGTTAATGAGCCAACTGGCAAATTAAAACCTGGAGAGCAATACTGCCGTTCATCACTTCCACCAACGCTAAACGGAATAATTTCGTATTTAGCTGATTGATTTTTTAAAACATGTTCGGCAATTTTATCTGCCAGTGAATTTGCTTGTTTCGATTTTTTATAAATAAAATCGCCCTTATCTCCACAACAAGTTAATACATAACCAGCAACTAATTTATCTTTAAGATGAAAACCATTCTTGTGTAAATAGGCAATAACACCAACGGTTTCGGGTGCAAACAAAAAACGATAAGTGTATTTTCGGTTAGGTAATTCTGCTATTTTTTGATATAAAAAAGCTTGCACTAATGGCCCAGACAGTTCATTATTTGCCATACTAGGATGGCATAAATAGGTGGAGAATAATACTTCTTGTTCAGTGTTTCCTTTTAAAATACATTCTCCATAAGTTAAATTACCTTTAGTTAATGAACTATCAATTACAATTTTATATAGCCCATTAATAGGTAATGTTTTAAATTCATTATATGTTATACAAAACCCCCAAGTTTCCTTATAGTACGATGTAATATAAGGTATTGCATCTGGCATTTCTTCTATATAATGAATATGTTTTTTTAATTCATCAAAAGATAGTTCGGTATTTATTGGACAAGAATAATTAACAATATGTAAGTTGTTGACTTTAAAGTCAGCTATTTTTTTTCCTTTAGGAGAAATTATATAAGCATCATTTATATTCCATTCTTTTGGTATAATCCAATCAAATACCTCTGTTCCTGTTGGCACTTCAGTTAATTCAATAGGAATTATCTCATTGATTATTTGTAATGATTCTCTTAATCCATTTCCAGTAATACTTCGGCAAATAGGCCAAAGTTTATCAAAGTAGTGTTCTATTTTAATCTTCATTATTTACGAAGTAAAGTTTTTAAAATAAATTTTAGTTTGTCTTTTAAGGAAATGCCTACTATTGGTGATTGTGATTTACCTGAAAAATTATTCCATGCATTTGATAAGTCCTCTTTAAAGCAATTAAAATCTGATAGTTTTAAAGTATGCCATACACCAAAACCCTTTAAGTAAGTATAATATAGATTCATATCTACATCCTTAATTGATGTTAATGGAAATTTTTTTGCACCAGCAGTTATAGATGATGGAGATAAGACGCGAACATAAATTGGTGAGTTTTTATCAGAATACACTATGTTTTTATTTCGATAATACTTTATCCAATCTTTACCATGCTCTCCATAAAAAATAGAATTTATAAAATTGGTAGCTTTTGTTAATTCTGTCTGATGCATCATTGCATGTTCTTTTTTGTGAATACATGTTGCTGCAATCCACGGTCTTTTATCTTGCGTTAAATTTCCACTTGAAATATCATAAAAAGTATGGTAACCATCAGCATAACAATCAAAACTAATTGTACTAGCTTGTTTTAGAGTGTCAGGTAATATAACATCATCATCATCCAATTTAATAATATAATCACAATCATTTATGTAATCTATAACATCTTGTCTTAGGTATATAGTAGATAAATCTTCTTTTTTTAAAATGGCAACTTCTTTTATTTTACCATTATCATTTTCAGATTCACCTATCCATAACGCTTTCCAATGAGTATAGGATTGCTGATGCATCGATTTTTGCATCACGTTAAATAACTCCTGCCTTAGAGCTGATCTTTTTGAAGATGGAGTAATATGCGATATGAATAAATATTTTCTCAAAGTACTATTCAAACATATTCCATTTTAAAACATCATCTTCTTTAATTGCTTTCATTGTTTTCTTACCAATTAAATCATTGTAAAATTTAGCTGAAATTCCATGTGCTGGACGTTTCCAAGTTAAATCTGTCGCTTCAATAATTTTGCCTGAAGCAATATCTTTTGCTGCAACTAAACTACGACGCGCATTTTTACGCGCAGGTTCTTCAGCTGGTAGTGCAGATAATTTAAATGAACCTAATAGTTCTTGTGTGAAATCCCAACGACGTGTAAATTCTTTTAAATCATTTTTATCCATTGCATGATAATGATCATTACCAGGGAGAGTTTTGTCATGTGTAAAATGTTTTTCGATAACCGCTGCCCCTAATAAAACAGATGAATGAATAACTTCCATTGATTGCGGTAAGGTATGGTCGCTATAACCAGGAACGTGTTTTGGGAATTTACGTTTTAAATCCCAAATCATACCTAAGTTTGCGTTGGGGTTTGGTGTTGGATAATTTAATACACAGTGCATTAAACATAATTTGTTTCCATGTTTTTCAATGATATCAACTGCTTCTTGTACTTCCCATAAATTTGAGGCTCCAGTTGATAAAATAATTGGCTTATTAAAATTACATTGTTGCTCAATAAAATTAAAATTTGTGATATCTGATGATGATATTTTAAATACTGGCATTAGGTCATTTAAAAATATAGCACTTTCTGCATCAAACGGTGTACTCATAAATTCAATACCTGCTTTATCACAATACACTTTTAATTCTTCATATTCTTTTTTCCAAAACTTATCGTATTTTTTAAAAAGCTCATGTTGTGTGCGTGTAGGCTCCTTTGTAATATCCCAATAGTATGGGCTATCTTTGCTTGCAATGGTATCAGCCCTATATGTTTGAAACTTAATAGCATGGGCTCCGCCTTCTGCCGCCTCATCAATTAGTCGTTTAGCTAAATCCATCGAACCTTCGTGATTAACACCTGCCTCGGCTATCATGTATGGTTTAGTGATAGTTTCTGGATTATAATTATTTAAAAAATCTACTAGTTTCATATATTTTAATTTTTGTTTTTATACATTTTGCTTCTTATTCTTAGTACTGGACTGTGAACGTACTTATAAAGCATTAAACTTAATAAAACGACTACCGTATTTTTTATTATAAACTGAATTAGGGGATGATATTGAGTTATTCCTATAAAATAATTATGAAAAATTATGTATATATCAACATGGATAAGATAAATTGGGTATGATAAAAGGCTTAGCCAAGTAATAATCCACCGTAGTTTAAATGGATCATTATTTGAATTTAAAAAATTACTATTTACAAAAAATGGTAATAGTGATGCAATTGAAATACTTATTAATGAAAACCATATTGTGCGTATCCATAAAAATGATGTATTGCCATTACCTGAATCACCCTGTC
>JAYSTR010000224.1:0-17505 GCA_043719555.1 Bacteroidota bacterium
AACTGTGTCTGCAACAGGCTGTTCAACCAGAACTTTTGTTGTTAATTCTATTGCATCTCCATCTGTTGCGCCTTTATCAGAAACTTTTGAATCTTGTAACGGATGGAATATCGTTAATGGTTCACAAACTAACCAATGGGTACAAGGTTCTGCTACAAATAATGGTGGTACTAAAGCGATGTATATTACTAATGATGGCGGCACCACAAATGCTTATACTAATAGCAGTAGTAGTGTTGTTCATTTTTATAAAGATGTTTTTTTTCCAGCAGGTAATGATTGCATAACGCTTACATTTGATTGGAAGGGTGATGCTGAAAGTTGTTGCGATTATTTAAAAGTATGGGGTGTATCTACTGCGGTAATGCCAGTTGCTGGCACTCAATTAACAACCGGGCAATTAGGAGTTACGTATAATGTACAAACCACCTGGCAAACTACAAGTATCAATTTACCTTCCTCTTATGCAGGCACAACCCAACGTTTAGTTTTTAGTTGGCGTAATGATGGTAGTGTAGGCACTAATCCTCCTGCTGCAGTTGATAATATTTCTATTACAACAACAACAACTCCTGCACCTGCATGTGCTACTTATAGCTTACCTGCAAATGGCACTACTACAGTTTGTCCCACTGCTGGTCAAACCTTGTCTTGGTCTACAGTTACAGTTTCAGCTTGTAGTAATGTTTTGTATGATGTTTATTTTAATAGTGGTTCAAGTGCTACAACATTAGTTTCGTCAGCTCAATCAGGTACAACTTATGCAACAGGAGCGCTTACAGAAGGAAGCACTTATGCTTGGAAAGTGGTCCCTCGAAATGGAACTTTAACAGCAACAGGATGTTCAACGTTTACTTTTTCAGCTAATACTCCGGCACCTAGTTGCCCTACATTAAATACTCCTGCTAATTCATCAACTATATGCGCCAATGCAGGATCACTGGCATGGAGCACAGTAACTACTTCTTGTGGTAGTGTAACTTACGATGTGTATTTTAACTCTGGCACTTCTGCAACTATTTTAGTGTCGAGTGCGCAAACAAGTACGGTTTATAATCCTGGTACATTAACGGCTAATACAGTTTATGCTTGGAAAATCATACCTCGTATTGGGACAATTTTTGGTAGTGCTTGTGCATCAAATACATTTGCAACAAATTCCTTTGTATCAAGTTCAACTGCGCCATTAACGGATGATTTTAATGGCACTTGTTTAGATTGGACAATTGTAAATGGAACAGAAACTAATAAATGGGTATGGTCAAATTTAGTAGCTGCTGCAGGTAATCCGGTTAAATCAATGTATATTTCTAACGACGGTGGAGTTTCACATAATTATACTAGAACAAGTACGTCAACTGTGCATTTTTATAAAGATGTTATATTTCCTGCAACTTCATCATGTAGCATTACTTTAAAATTCGACTATAGATCAAATGGTGAAGGATGTTGCGATTATGTAAAAGTTTATGGTATTTCAGCAAATAGTACACCAGTTGCAGGTACTGAATTAACAACAGGTTTATTAGGAACATATAATCTTCAAAACACTTTTGTAACTGCAACCATTAATTTACCTTCATCTTATGCGGGTACAACCAAACGATTAGTATTTACTTGGCATAATGATGGTAGTGGGGGAACTCAATCACCTGGGGCAATAGATAATGTTAGTATTACAGTTAGTTCAGCAACAGTAGCGCCTAGTTGTTCTACTTATAGTTTACCTGCTAATGGAGCAACAGTTTGTCCTACTGGCTTAAGTTTATCATGGGGAACTGCAACGGTTAGTTGTGGTGTACCGGCATATAATGTGTATTTTAATACTGGTACTACTGCAACTACTCTAGTATCAGCTACTCAAACAGGAACTACTTATGCTTTAGGAGCTTTATTGCCAAATACGGTTTATGCTTGGAAAATACAGCCAGTTGCTGGTACGTTTAGTGCGACTGGGTGCCCTACGTTTACATTTTTGACATCAAATTTTGTTCCTCAAACTACAGCTCCAATTTCTGATAATTTTGATGGAACATGCTCGGAGTGGACTATTGTTAATGGCAATCAGCCAAATATTTGGATTCAAGGCCCAGCAGTTAATAATGGCGGTTCGCAAGCTATGTATATTACCAATGATTTAGGTGTAACTAATGCTTATGATAATACAACAGCGAGTATAGTTCATTTTTATAAAGATGTGATATTTCCAGCTGGTTCTAGTTGTATCTCGTTATCATTTGATTGGAAAAATGTAGGCGAGAGTTCTTACGATTATTTACGAGTTTTTGGTGTGTCAACAACTGTAACGCCTTTTGCAGGTACAGCCTTAGTAACAGGGCAAATTGGTAGCGATTATCAAGGAAGTTCTACTTGGCAAACTGTGAATATAACTTTACCATCTTCTTATGCAGGCACTACAAAGAGATTAATATTTTCGTGGCGAAATGATGGTAGTGGAGGTTCTAACCCTCCAGCAGCGGTTGATAATGTGGTCATATCTGTTTCAAATCCTACGGTTCCATCTTGTGCTTCATACATAGCTCCTACAAATGGCGCAAATTCAGGCTGTATAAGTGGCACTGTTTTACAATGGGGTGCCGTTACTGCATTATGTACTAATACAGTATCTTATGATGTGTATTTTAATGCAGGAAGCGTTGCTTCAACATTAGTATCTAGTTCACAAGCAGGAGTTACATACAACACAGGAGTTTTATTAGCGAATACGGTATATGCTTGGAAAATTGTCCCTCGAAATATTATTGGCCCTGCCGTTGGATGCGTTACTTATACTTTTACTACTGGAAATGGTTTTGTTGCAAATAATTTACCTTGTAGTGCAATTAACATTCCATTAGGAACTATTGCATCTGGTGATAATAGCTGCTCGGATAATAGCGGAGAGCCTGTATCGCCAGGATGTTGGGATGCAGGAATTGTTAATAGTGTTTGGTTTTCTTTTGTTGCACCACCATCAGGTAATGTAAAAATGCGAACCGCAACTGGTACTTTGGTTAAAACACAATTAGCAGTTTATTCAGGTGCTTGTGGTGCTAGTATGACGTATGTGAATTGCAACGATAATGCTCCAAATTGCGGCGGAGTTACTTTAGATATTTCTGAATTATCATTAACGGGTTTAGTGAGTGGTAATACTTATTACGTGGCTGTTGATGGAAATCTTAATTTGGTTGGAACATTTGCCTTAACAGTTATTGAGTCATCATCTGTTTATCCAGCATTATATGGTAAATCATGTTCTAATCCTGTAGCCATTTGTAATAGTACGATGTCAGTTGGTGATCCAGGTTATCAAAGTATAGGATTTACTTGCGATGATGATGGTAGTGCGAATTGTACTGGTGGAGAAAAAGGATCTGTTTGGTATCAAATTACAGCAAATACTGCTGGCTCATTAAACTTTAATATTGTTCCAAATGATTATATAGTTGGAAACAATGGAGCTGAAACAGATTATGATTTTGTTTTATGGAAGATTAGTGGAACTACAGGTACAGTATCTTGCGCAACCATAGCGTCTTCTGGTGGCGGAAGTGTAGCTGCCTGTAACTATAGCGGGGATGGAGTTACGGGAGTTGCATCTGGAGGAAATGCACCTGCGCCATATCCTTCGTATTATAATAGTGCCTACGAACCTACAGTTACAATGGCTGCTGGAGATGTTTTTGTATTATTGATAGAAAATTTCAGTAATAGTACTTCAGGTTTTAATTTAGACTTTTCAGGATCTACAGCTGGAGCAATTAATTATGCAAATCCGGCAACAGTAGTTTGGTCGGGCGGAGCTGACAATACAACTTGGCCAACCACCTCTAATTGGAGTGGATGTTCTATACCTACCTGTTCAATTAATGCGATTATTTCTCCTGGCTCTTCATTTCAACCTTTAATTACATCTGCAATGGGAACCGTAACTGTAAAAAGTATGACAGTTGATCCAGGATCGGTATTAACCTTAGGGCCAAATGCGGTTTTGAAAATTTGCGAAAGTTTAACCAATAATGGAAATATAGTTGCAGATCCAACATCTACAATTCTGTTTTCGGATGATGTTACAGTTCATTCTTTAAATGGTACTTTAAGTAGCACAACTAAATTAGGCAACTTAACAGTAACAGATGCCGTTGGTAGTACAAATTGTTTGGTAGTTGCTAATACAAATATTGAATTAAGTGGAAATTTTACTACTAGTAACAGCACAAGTATATTTGATTTAAATGGAAAGAATTTAACTATTGCTGGTAATTTTATTAATTCGGCTGGTGTAAATACGTTTTCAAATACAGCAGGATCTACTTTAATATTTAATGGAAATGGCGCACAAACGTATAATCCAAATAACAACAGTGCAACTCCTACCTTAACACTTAATAATGTAACAATGAACCATACAGGGGTTGGAGTTACATTATCTACTGTAAACACAGCTAATATGATATTAGGAACAAGTGGTGTTTTAACATTAAATACTGGTAAAATTATTACACCTAATACACAAGAAGTTCAGGTAATGAATACTGCTAATGCTGCAGTTACTCCGGGTAATTCAACAAGCTTTGTCCAAGGGAATTTACGTAGATTTTTAGCTGCTAGTGCAACTGGATCGTTTGATTTCCCTGTTGGACATGCAACGCCAGGATATGAATTAGCTAATTTAAATTTCACCTCTGCTGCTGCGGCGACTTCACTTGATCTTTTAGCTAAATTTAATACGTGGGGAGGAGCTTGGCCTCTGCCAGGTGCACCAGGTTGGGGACCAGAATGTGGTAATACGTATACATCTCCATATTTAAATAATGGTTACTGGATTATAAATTCTTCAGTAGCAAGTTCGGGTAATTATGATATGACTCTATATAACAATGGATACTCCAATGCTGCATCAAGTGGTTGGACAATTGCCAAGAGTCCATCTGCCGGCCCATCTTGGACATTACAAGGGTCTTGTGTTTCTGCTTGTCCTGTTACAGCGGTTCAAAGAACTGGTATGAGTGGGTTTTCAGGGTTTGCTACTGTTCAAGGTCCAGCTGCCCTTCCAATTGAGCTAATAGAGTTTTCAGCAGTAGCAATGGAAGAACAAAATGATATTGCTTGGAAAGTTGCGGCTGAAATAAATTTTCATCATTACGAGCTTGAGAGTTCAGACGATGCTATAAACTTTAAAAAAATAAAAACAGTTTATAGTATGAGTCAAAGTAATGATTTAAAACTTTATGAATATTCTGATAAAGATTTTTATACTCCAATAACATATTATCGATTAAAAAGTATAGATAATGATCAGTCGTATAAGTATAGTAATGTGATTTCTATAGAACGAACTAAACATTTGTATTCCATTGTAAATATTTTCCCAAATCCTGCATCAACAGAAATGAACATTATGATAAATAATGCGATGCAACAAGAAGGAAAAATAGAGATAATGGATATTTTAGGGAAAATTGTGCATTCTGAAGTAATTAATTTAAATATAGGAGAATCAAAATTTGTAATTAATTCATCTAAATTTCACAGAGGAACTTATTTTGTAAAAGTTTCGTTAAATGATGAAACAGTAATAACAAATAAAATTATTGTAAATAACAAAGATTAAGTTAAGTATATTAACTAAAAGGCTCAATTTGGAAACAAATTGAGCCTTTTTTTTGATTAAAAAATGTTTACAAATTATCTATCACTTTTTATTAAAATGGTATTATACAATTAAATTTACCCATATGAAAAATTTAATCATTCTCACGTTATGTTTCCTGTCTATTATTCTTAAAGCTCAACCTAAAAAAGAATATTATGATAATGAACAAACAAAATTAAAATCAGAAATAAATATTGTTAAAGGGATGCCTCATGGGCATTTTGCAGAGTATTATAAAAATGGTGCAACAGCTCGTAAGGGTTCATATTACAATGGTAAAGAAGATAGTACGTGGCTTATTTATTACGAAGATAAAACACCAAAGGCTACCGAACAATATTTGAGAGGGAAGAAAAACGGAAATAATTTTTACTATTATAAAAATGGAGCTTTAGCTCAACATACTGTTTTTAAAATTAATTTACCCGATAGTATTTGGACATCTTATTACGAAAATAAAACTGTAAAAAGCAGAGAGTCTTTTGCTAATGGAAAAAAGAATGGCCAGTGGTTGTATTATTTTGATAATGGTCAATTAGAAAGTGAAGGCGTTTTTGAAAATGATAAACGTGTTGGTGAAGTAAAAACTTTTTTTAAAAACGGAACAATTGCATCAATAAACAATTATTGCAATAATTATCCTTGCAAAAAAAGCATGGAGAATTACGAAAATGGAAAACCGAAATTTGAAAAAGAATATGTTGATTCGGTAAATTTTAAATTACAAAATTTGTGGGATGAAAAAGGAAAGCAAGTTATAGTTAATGGTAACGGAACACTTACAGCCCAATACAACAATGGATTAATAAAAGCTCAGGGAGCATACAGCAACGGATTAATGAATGGATTGTGGCGATATTTTCATCCAAACGGTGAGTTAGATTATGAATGCGTTTATGAAAATGGCATTTTAAATGGGTATTACTCGGCCTATTATGCAAATCATAAAGTAAAATCTGAAGGTCCTTTTGTGGCAGGCAAAAAAAATGGAAAATGGATTTTTTATACCGAAAAGGGTGAAAAAGAAATGGAGGGTATATTAAAGGATGGATTAAGAAATGAAAAATGGACTTACTATTATTCTAATGGAAATGTTGAATCGGAAGGATTTTTCATTGAGGATAAACAAACTGGCACTTGGGAATATTTTTATCCAACGAAGGAAAAATGGAAACAAGGTAATTTTGATAACGATTTAAAAACTGGCATTTGGACGACCTGGTTTGAAAATGGAAAAAAATTGCAAGAGGGGCCATACGTTGGCGGTAAAGAAAACGGGCATTGGTTAAGTTGGTATAACAACGGACAACCAAAAGACGAAGGTGATTTGAGAAATGCCGAATTCAGTGGTCTTTGGCAAGGATGGTATTTTAATGGAAAATTAAATTACAAAGGAGAGTTTAATAAAGATGGTAAAAAACAGGGTGCTTGGGAATATTGGTACGAAAGTGGACAATATCGCGAAAAAGGAACTTATGTAAGTGGCATAAAACATGGGCATTGGACTACATATTTTGAAAAAGGTAATTTTATTGATAGTGATGGAAATTACAGTAAAGGCAAGCAACACGGTAAGTGGTTATATTACTTTGAAACTGGCGGATTAATGAAAGAGCAAAACTTTAAAGAGAATCATTTAAATGGTAAAGCAATTTCATATTACCCGAACAATAAAATACAAGGTATTAGTCATTATAAAATTATGAGCGAAAGCCGTAAAGGAAAAAAACAAAGTGTGCCAAATGGTGATTGGATTTTTTACGATAAAACAGGAAAAGAGATTAGCAGAATAACGTATAAAAATGGCGTTAAAAAGAATTAACTTTAACTTGACTAATTTAATTAATAAGTTATTTTTACAATAATTTAATTGCACAATATAATATGAGATACTTTAAAACCTTTACAACATCAATTTTAGTAGTTTCCTTAGTTGGATTGTTTTTTTCTTGTAATCAAAATAAACCCGAAGAAGCGGTTGATGATACAGATATTGAATCCATGGATGAATCAGCAGGTTCAGAAACAATTTCTGCTCAAAAAATATTTAATCAAGTGCCTGGACGAAATGAAATTGTAAAATTAACAACAGAATCTCAAGCACAGTATAATGCTGAAACTTTAAATAATCCAGATAATGTAAATAGCTATTTAACGGAAAGTTCAAAGGCTTTGAATTTAGGAGTTTATGGAGCTGATTTAAATGTAACGGGAGTTTTTGAACAAAGTCAGGAATCGTTATTGTTTTTAAAATGCGTTAATATTTTGGCAAAGAGTTTAGGTATAAGCAATTCTTTTGATGAAAAAATGGCCAATAGAATGGAAGCTAATAGAGAAAATCGGGATTCAACTTTAGAAATTATTTCTCAATCGTTTAAAAGTGCTGACAAATTTTTGAAAGCAAATGGACGACCTGGCACATCGACTTTAATTGTTGTTGGATCATGGATTGAAGGGATTTACTGTGCTTGTAAAACTGCACAAGAAACTAATAGCGAAACGGTTGTTAAAGAAATTTATGCACAGGAAAAGTCGTTAGCAGATTTAATTCAATTGTGCCAAACATCCTCTTTAAATGATGATGCTAAATACATAATAGATGATTTAAAATCTTTAGAAGAGATATTTAATAAAAAGATTGACTTTAATTTTAAACTTGAAACCCTAAAAGACTTGAATGATAAAGTAGTAGAGATACGCACAAAAATTACCGCAATAAAATAATTATGTCGTTTATAATATCTGTAAAAGGAGTTACACCAAAATTAGGTAACAATTGTTTTGTTGCACCAAATGCCACCATAGTTGGTAATGTTGAGTGTGGTGATGATTGTAGTTTTTGGTTTAATGCTGTAGTTCGTGGCGATGTAAATTCTATTAAGCTTGGTAATAAAGTTAACATACAAGATGGAGCTATTGTACATTGCACCTATCAAAAAACTACGGTTGAGTTAGGTAATAATGTTTCTGTTGGGCACAATGCAATAGTACATGGCTGTAAAGTACACGATAATGTTTTAATAGGCATGGGTGCTATTGTGATGGATAATTGCGTAATTGGTAGCAATACGATTATTGCGGCTGGTGCAGTTGTTACTGAGGGTACTATAGTGCCAAGCGGTTGTATTTATGCAGGTGTTCCTGCAATAAAAGTAAAAGATATTTCGGAAGAATTAATTAATGGCGAAATAAATAGAATCGCTAATAATTATTTAATGTATAGTACTTGGTTTAAGTAAAAGTTAGTTGACATTTCGAGTGTTCACGATAGCTATCGAAACGAGACAAATTAAACGTTATAAAAAAAGAGACTGTCTTTATAAGACAGTCTCTTTTTGTTTACCATAAATTGCAGTTACTTTAGTCCTTTATCATTTTGCAAAACAAATAATTGTATTTGAGATAATGCTTCCAGTAAATTGTAATTTGACTGCTGCAATAATTTCATTTTAATCATTTTGTCAATTAAATTTTCAATAGGTAACTGATGATTGCTTTTTGCTACCAGGCTGTTGTATTGATTAATATTCAATCTTAAATCCAGTATCAATTTTAATCCTTCTTGATCTTCATAAAATTCGTCACCTAAGCTATTTTCCTGAAAAAATAAATCTTTCGATTCAAAATCTTTAGGGATAGTACTTTGCCCTAATTCATCAGTAATGATTAAGCTGGTGATTTTAGTGCAAGATGTTTTTATTGCATCAGAAAGTTTAATTAATTCTTGACTTTGGGCTGTTGTATCACTTTTAATTAATTGCATACGTGCAATGAGTTCTTCATTTTGCACATGGTTATACATCTTAGCAAAATAAACTTGTTTACTAGCACGCAAGCTCGTTAATGCAAAAAAGAAACCCGCTACAATTACTAAAATCATGGATGTAGCAATGGTATTGGTTTTAGTTGCTTCGTTTTTTATGCCATTAAAAAAGAATAAAGGAATAAATACAAACACCATCATGCCAATAGTTAATAACCATAAGGCGTGAGCGCCAGGCCAGTGCATTATTTTAAATAGACTTGAAATACAAAATAAGATTCCGTTAATTGTACCAACTGCTAGTATGAGTTTATTTTTACTGTCGCTAGTTTCATTTTTTTTAAATAAAAAAAAGAGTGGTAAAAAAACGAGGCTACTAATTAGCATTGCAAGCAGAATTAGAGCGCTTGCTCCAGGCCAATGCATGATTTTAAAAATTGAGCCTGCAAAAAATGCTACTGCGGAAAAAATACCGCTATTTATCATTACTTTTTTCATGGTGTAATAGTTTTTATAAGTTAATAATAGGAGAGTTTCTTCTTCAATTTCCCATAGTTCATCTTTATAAAATGTTTTTATGGTTTTTTTGTAGAAGCTCTCGAAGTCTCCATTTTCTTCGAGATTGTTTTCAATGATACAGCAAACATGATCTAATAGGTTTTGCTGCAGGCTCTCCATCTCAACGCCACGTGCACCAATGTCGTTGAGGATATAGTCTATTTGAGTATCACTGATGCGGTACATTGTTAGGCAGTTTTAGTTTTGATGTCTAACAAAAATTTCATCGTTTCCATAAAGTCAGCTAACTCGCTCACTTTTTCTTTCGTTTTATTTTTTCCACTGGGGCTGAGTGTATAATATTTACGAACACGCTTGCCAATATATTCCGATTCGGTTGTAACTAATCCATCGCTTTCTAAAGCATGTAGCGTTGGATACAATGCTCCTTCTGTAATTTGAATTTTATCTAAGGTTAATTCTTTTACACGTTGTGTAATTTCGTAACCATACATTTTTTTATTGTCGGCTAATAACTTTAAAACAATGGTTTTAAGTGTGCCTTTTATGAGTTCTGAAGAGTAAATCATGATACTATAATTAATTACTTAAGACAAAGATACATAAGAAACCAATGTATTTGACTCTTTAGTTTAAATATTTATTTATAATACTGATAATCAGATGAATAAATATTTTCTAATTAGTTTAATGATAAATCAAATCAAAAAATTCTTTCTAAGAAAACTTCATACACCTATTAGGTTTTTAAAACCTGACAGGTGTATGAAGCAGTTGAATTTGCGTGAGGGATGCAAGCGAAAAGCCTTTTGGAAGCTGAGATTTTCGAAGCTGAAAAAAGCTTGTAGCGACAGCCCGACCCGAAGGGACACGCCCAGTAGGGTTGTTAAGGAATAATGTTTTTACAACTACTATTTTTTTTATCCAAACAGGTGAGTAAACACTTCTTCAATTTTAGACACAAAAATAATTTCAATTTTAAAGTGTTTAACATCTAAGCCTTTTTTATTGTGGGCTGATACAAATATTTTTTCGAAACCTAATTTTTGTGCTTCAAATATACGTTGATCAATTCTGCTTACAGGTCTTATTTCGCCTGTTAATCCTACTTCGCCCGAAAAGCAAATATTTTGAGCTATAGGTAAATCTTCGTTGCTGCTTAATACAGCACATACTAAAGCTAAATCAATACCTGTGTCTTCAACTTTAATGCCACCAGCAATATTGATGAATACATCTTTAATACCTAATCTAAAACCACAACGTTTTTCTAATACAGCGAGTAACATGGATAAGCGACGTAAATCAAAACCAGTTGCTGAACGCTGAGGTGTGCCATAAGCTGCAGTGCTTGCTAAGGCTTGTGTTTCAATAAGCATTGGTCGATTACCTTCTAAGGTAGCTGCAATAGCAACACCACTAGTAGGATTTTCTCTATTAGTAATTAAAATTTCGCTCGGATTATTTACTTCGCGCAAACCTTCGCCTTGCATTTCGTAAATACCTAATTCGTTAGTACTGCCAAATCGATTTTTTGTAGTGCGTAACAAACGATAAATATGATTTCTATCGCCTTCAAATTGTAATACGGTATCAACCATATGCTCCAATACTTTAGGGCCAGCCAAGGCACCATCCTTGGTAATGTGTCCAATCATAAACACAGGTACATTACTTTCTTTAGCAAAGCGTAAAAATTCAGCAGCACATTCGCGCACCTGACTAACACTGCCAGGACTACTATCCACATAACTTGTATGTAAAGTTTGTATGGAATCTAGTACAACCAGTTGAGGCTGGATAACTTCTATTTGTGCGAAAATATTTTGCGTATTAGTCTCCTGTAAAATGTAACAGTTCTCGGTTGTGACACCAATTCTATCGGCGCGCATTTTTATTTGTTGTTCGCTTTCTTCGCCGCTAACGTATAATATTTTTAAATTTTTTAATCGTAGGGCTACCTGTAACATTAAGGTTGATTTACCGATGCCTGGTTCGCCACCAAACAAAACTAAACTACCTGGTACGATACCGCCACCAAGTACACGTGATAATTCTTTACCAGGAACAGGGATGCGAGGATATTCGTGAGAACCAACATCTTGTAATAAAACAGGCTTATTAGTGTGACCTTTACCTGTACTACTTTTGGTAAATAATTGCAAACGATCATTTTTAGATTCCTTATGCAATACCTCTTGTACCATCGTATTCCACTCGTTGCAACTATTGCATTTACCTGCCCATTTAGCGTGCTCGGCACCACAACTTTGGCAAAAATAGGCTGTTTTTGTTTTCGACATAACTACTGTTTTAATGAAACAAAATTACAGCATAAAGTAGTGGCGTGTTGCTATAAATTATAGCATTCTGTTTTTTGTTAAAATTATTTTAATGGAACACAGATGGTACAGATGATTATGATTTTTAAATGAGATAAAAAAAGATTAACTTTATGTTATCAATGATTTAGAAATTATGACAAAAATTGCAGGGTTAAAAATCCATAAAACAGCTACTGGAAAAATAAAAGAAGTTGTAATTAATTATAAAAAATTTAGTCAATATGTTGATGATTTTATTGACGGACAGAGAGCGGTTCAGATTTTGGAAGAAGATAAAGAACGCTTTTCTATGGCAGATGTGTTTGCTAGTGAATACAAACGAAGAGGCATAAAAAAATAATGTATAAAGTTGTTTTTACAAAAAATGCCAAAAAGCAATTAGCTAAAATTGCAGATGTTTATTTAATTAGAATAGAAGAAAAGTTAAATGATTTAGCTAAAAATCCCTTTGATTTACCAAATGTTAAGAAATTAGAAGGCTTTAAAACCTTGTACCGTTTACGTATTTCTGATTTAAGAATAATTTACGATGTAAATACTAAATTAATTTTAATTGAAATAATAGAAATTGTAAAACGTAACGACGTTTATAAGAAACGGTAATTATTGTTTTTTATTTTAATGGAACGCAGATAGCACAGATGATTATGATTTTTAAATGATTTTGATTTTAATCAAAAAGATCATAAGAAATCAGCGTTATCTGTGTTCTATAAATAACTAAACCCTATTTCCAGAAAAGCATTTTGGCTCCTAAAATAATAATGATAGCGCCAAACACTTTTTTAATAGTTTTTTGATCGATGGAGATAGCTAGTTTACTGCCAAAGTAACTACCAATTACAAACGTAGTTGCTATGATTAACGCGGTTTTATAATCTACATAACCTTGTTTATGATAATTCATCACACCTAAAATACCTATAGGCATTAAAAACATAAATAGGGTGGTGCCTTGTGCTTGATGCTGCGAAAAACCTAAAAAATAAACTAGTACGGGTACTATAATAATACCACCGCCTATGCCTACTAAGCCGCTTAAAACACCTGCAGCTAAACCTACTGCTAATAATATGGAGAGTTGTTGTATTGTCATTTTATTTCTTGTCTTTTTTTATTATTTCATCTATGTCAGGAGTAGCATTAACATTTGATAGAAGTTCAGTAGCTCCACCATTTTTCTTTGCCCATTTAGCAAAAATAATTCCAAGTATTAAACCACAAGCAATTACAATTATACTAATGAATAATCCAACAGTATCTGTTTTATTCGAGTATATAATTATGCCAATTAAAATTCCAATTAATGTCGGAGAAGCAACTATTTTTAAATATGAAAAAATATTGATTATTTTTTCAATGAATTTCGCTAACATTTTCATTGGAAATTTTGCTCGTTTAAAATTTTAAAAATCCGTACTTAACGATAAGTAAGTAATTCCCTTTTGTACTTTTTTATCATCTACACCCCACGCAAAATCTACACGTACAAAATAACCTAATAAACGTGAGCGTAATCCGAAACCATAACCACCAACAATGGGTTCTTTAATATTATAAATAGTTAAGGTGATAGGATTTCCGACATACACATTTTTGTTTAATACATTTTCATCGCTGTATGGATTCACATCATACCAAGCCATTCCCACATCGCCAAAACCAATAATTTGGAAGTTTTGAATAAAATCGGAACGAATAGGACGGTTTAATAAATACTTAAATATAGGCCAACGTATTTCGCTGTTAAATACCACAAAGTTATTGCCGTTGCGAGTGTTTTGTTTAAAGCCACGTAGGTTTGTTGCTAACGTTTGAAATTTGTATTGCTCAGGTTTTACGATGTTAATCGTTTTATCAAATTGTGGGTTTACCCAATTATCTACACCACCTAAATAATAAATTAATTGATCTGTACCACGCGATAAAGCTCCCGCTAAACGATTAGCCCAAATTAAATCGCGGTGTATTTTTTTATAGTTACGTACATCAAATCCAACTGTAATTAAATCGTGTTGCTGTTCTTTTATTAATCGCCAGTACTCTACCCAAGCTTTGGCACGTGTTCCGTTATATAAGTTTAAACCACGCTTACGTGTGTTATCAAAAATGTATTCCACTTTTGCGCCGCCATAATTATCGTATGTTGTAGCTTTAGGTAAAGATACATCATCGAAAGTTGCAAAAACAGTTCTATCATTACGATACATTAATGATAATTTAGTACACGCTGTTTCGCTAAATGGAATTTTCCATGTGTGACGCGCATCGTGTGTTTGTATTTTTGAAATACCTGTTGAACTATTAATTTTTAAAAATGATTGACGGTGTAATACTAATTGCTTATCAATTTGTTTAGTTCGGTTTTCAAAACTTAATAAGTATTCGTTATCCAATGTACCCGAAATTCTAAATCCAGCAACAATACGTTTGTCTTCAAACAAATCGCTTAAGCCAACTTTAAATAACGCATTTAGGCCAGGGTTTAAATACACAGGGCTTCCGCCGCCAGCAAAGCGTTGGTAGTTAGCTCCTAAAAAAGAATTATCTAATTGAGACACAACTTGGTCTGTTCTGAAACTCGTAAAATAATTTTGTTGTATCGGGAAAATTAAACCGCCATTCTCTTTTTTTGTAGTAATTGGTTTGCTAATTATAGATTGACTTACGGGTTGATTATTGATAATTGGACCATCGTTCGCTGGTTTTTTAGTGCCATTTAAATTATAATTTTCAAAATCAATGCCATCATTTTTTTTCATAGAAGTATCAGCGCTTTGTGGCACTGTAATTTCTTCTACTCTTACAGGATTAACGATGTTTATTTTATCAGGATCTGTTAATTTATTGCGTGATGATGAGTTAAGAAACGTTTTATGCAAACGTTTTTGAGGTATATCATTTACCGCTAACAAGGGCGCCACTAATAAACGTTCTTTGCCATTTTCAACAATTACTTCGGCACTTCGGTTAAAGCGAGCATTTATTTGATGCTCTAAAATATTTTGTTTGTAATTACTAATTGGTTTAGAGTTATAAAAATAACGGTAGTGCTCTGTAGTATCAACAAAGGCAATAGAACTATCCAATACGCCAACATAACGGTTATAAATGCCATTTAAATCACTTAAGTAAGAGATAATACCTTTACTGTATTCCTGTGGTTGTGTTTCGTTTATATCGGGCGTATTAGTTACACGGTATAATACATTTGATTTTGTAACCGTATTATAAAAAAACACATCGTTACTTTTCGAGAAACGTAAATTTAATTTTGCGTCTTCGTTACCTCTAATCGTATCGTGCGTTCTGTTCGATTCAAATAAAATTCCCTTAGAGTTATCTACAAACACAGGATTTGAATCATCCCAAGCATCGTGTGTTATTTGCTCAACACCGCCGCTATTCAAAGTATAAATAAAAATATCCGATTGACCTTTTCCGGATTTCACTGCACTCATTACAATTTTTTTTCCGTCGTGCGAAAATGAATAGCTATTAATTTTCACAAAACCAGTAATAGGACGTTTTACTTTTTCTTTATCATCAATGTTATAAGTGTGTAATAACATCACATTTTTTTTCTCGTATATCATTGATATCACACTGTTGTTAGGATGCCATCCTAATAGGGGGTAAGTGTTGTCTTCAATACGCTCAAGCTTAGGATATAATTTTAATAAGCGTTTTGATTTTTTTTCGCCAATGGTATTTACAAAAACTTTTTGCTGACCAGATTCGCTAGTAGCATAAGCTATTTTTTGTCCATCAGGGCTTACTTTTAATTGGTAATAGTGGCGGTATTTTTTTTGAGATTTTAAAACATTTTCGGTTAAAGGATTTTTTCGTGTTGTATCTCTGTATTCAAAATAACGTTTAGCAAACACATCAGTAAAATCAGTTACCATTGTTTGCACCGAAGTTCCTAAAACGTACGAAAATGCATTGTTGGGGTTACGACTCACTTTAGTCATATACAACAAATTAGGAATTACAGCCTCACCATAAGTATCGGCCACATAATACCATAACGCATGCCCAGCCATTGTTGCATCTTTTCCGCTTAGTCTATTAAATTTATAAAAGCGATCATTTTGTATCGCATCCATTACACGATTATCAATCCCTGTATGCCATCCTTCAGAAATGTATGCAATCAAACCACTTTTAAACCATTCGGGTAATGATAATAACGTAGAGTTTTTTACAATATCACGTGTACGGCCACCATACATCATTTGATCAATCATTAACTCGGCTAAAGCTGCTCTAATTTGTCTATCTAAATCGGCGTGTGAGCCCGTGAAATAAATAAATATTTTATCGCCAATGATGCGCGTAACTCCACCAATGTTACCGGTTTCTTCGTTAGCTAAGCCAATGTTACTTTGTTTAAAATCATTTTGATTATTGTAAACAACCACATCAATTTTATCATCAAGTTGATAATCTAAACGTTTTTCTAAAATAGGTAATTGGCGATTAACAGAGGTAGCAGCATAACGTGCAATTTCTTGTCCGCCTTCGTATAAATAAACGCGATAACGTTCAAAGTCAAAATAGGTCCAGTTAAAGGTTTGGTATTGAATTCTGTTTTTGCCAAATTCTAATTGAGAGCCATAATAAAATTGACTCATTCCAATTTTAGAAAAAACTAAAAACAGAAAAATATATAATATACGGTTCATTAAAATCTTAATTATAAACCCTAAATTTAACAAAAAAATTATGATAAGCATACAGTATTTTACCTTTGGTCCTTTTCAGGAAAACACCTATATATTGTGGGATGAAACCAAGGAATGTGTAGTTATTGACCCAGGAAATAGTACTAGTTCTGAAAATAGTACGTTAAGTGATTTTATAACTAAAAATGCACTAACTGTTAAGCGCTTAATTTTAACACACGCACATATCGATCATATAAATGGAAATAAATACATATTTGATACGTATGGTTTATTGCCAGAAGTACATAAAAATGATGTCATGTTTATTGAAAAGCATTTAACTACTGCTACAATGTATGGTTTAAATGCGGAACAAAGTCCTATGCCCAAAGCATTTATAACTGAGGGCGATGTAATTGAATTTGGTAACTCTAAATTAAATACGGTACATACTCCAGGTCATTCGCCCGGAAGTATTACGTTTTATAATGTTGTTGAGGGTTTTATGATAAGTGGCGATGTATTATTTAGAGGCAGTATTGGACGTAG
>JAYSTR010000225.1:0-2684 GCA_043719555.1 Bacteroidota bacterium
GTGCCTTTACAATCTGCAATGTCCATTAATGGATTATCTTGATTTGGAGTAGAACATACACATAATTTTCCATCTGCTTTTACACATAACCAAGCCCAACCTGAGCCAAAGCGCGTAGCACCAGCTGCCGAAAAATCTGCTTTAAATTTATCAAAACCTCCTAAATCTGTTTCAATAGCTTTTGCTAAATCGCCAGTTGGAGCGCCTCCAGCATTTGGAGCCATAATTTGCCAAAATAATGAGTGGTTGTAATGTCCACCACCATTATTACGAACAGCCATTGGGTATTTTGAAATGTTTTTGCAAATCTCCTCAATGCTTAATTTTTCAGCATCAGTACCTGCAATGGCATTGTTTAAATTTGTAACGTATGCTTGATGGTGTTTTCCATGGTGTATTTCCATAGTTTTAGCATCAATGTGTGGCTCTAATGCAGCTAATTCGTAACCTAATTTTGGTAATTCAAACGACATAGTATTTAATTTTTAGGGTTTATAATTGTTTTAATTGTGTAATTGTTTGTGTTGGATTAGCGCTTCCAAAAACGGTATTTCCAGCAACTAATACATCTGCTCCGCAAGCTACTAATTTTTTGTAATTATTTAAATCTACTCCACCATCAATTTCTATTAATGCTTTAGAGTTTTTTGCAGTAATTAATGTTTTAAGATTCTCTACTTTTGTAAAAGTGTTTTCAATAAATTTTTGCCCACCAAAACCAGGATTCACGCTCATAATACAAACTAAGTCTATGTCAGCAATAACATCTTCTAGTAAATTTATATTAGTATGTGGATTAAGAGCGACACCAGCTTTCATTCCTGCGGCTTTGATGTTTTGAATAGAACGATGTAAATGTGTGCAAGCTTCTATATGAACTGTTAAAATATCAGCACCAGCTTCTTTAAATAAAGTTGTATATCTGTCAGGATCTACAATCATTAAATGAACATCTAAAGGTTTTTTAGCGTGTTTTTGAATCGTTTTTAAAACTGGGAATCCAAAAGAAATATTGGGTACAAATGCACCATCCATAATATCAATATGAAACCAATCAGCATCAGAATTATTTATTAATTCGATATCTAGTTGCAGATTTCCAAAATCGGCCGATAAAACAGAGGGAGCAATTAAATGTGGCATATAATTTATTAAAGTATAAAATTATAAATTAAAAATTGCATAGGCTAAATTGTTTTTAACAAAGTGAAAAATATTATTGCATAAAAAAAGGAAGTCCAAACACAGACTTCCTTTTTTCTAACAGAACACAAACTATCTTTTAACCTAAGTAACTTTTTAATGTTTTACTTCGTGAGGCGTGCTTTAAACGTCGCACTGCTTTTTCTTTAATCTGACGAACACGTTCTCTGGTTAATTCAAACTTTTCGCCAATCTCTTCTAAGGAATGTGAGTGTCCACCACTTAATCCATAGTATAATCTCACCACATCTGCCTCGCGTGCTGTTAATGAAGTTAATGCTCTATCAATTTCGCTACGTAAACTTTCTACAATTAATGCATTGTCGGGAGAAAGCTCGTGTTTGTTTTCCATTAAATCATACATACTACCACCATCATCTATATTATTGCCCAAAGGTGCATCCATACTCATGTGGCGACTTTGGTTTTTCATTGTGTCAATAATATCTTCAGGTAATAAATCAAGTACATTGCCAATTTCTTCGGCATTGGGTTCGCGCTCTAGTTCTTGTTCAAGTTTTGCATAGGTTTTATTAATTTTATTAATAGCACCAATTTTATTTAAAGGTAAACGTACAATACGCGATTGCTCTGCTAAGGCCTGTAAAATGGACTGACGAATCCACCAAACAGCATAAGAAATGAATTTAAATCCACGCGTTTCATCAAATCGTTGAGCCGCTTTTATTAAACCCATATTTCCCTCATTAATTAAATCAGGTAAACTTAAACCTTGGTTTTGGTATTGCTTAGAAACTGATACCACAAAACGTAAATTGGCTTTCACTAACTTATCTAAAGCACGCTGATCGCCTAATTTAATTTTTTGCGCTAAATTCACTTCTTCGTCGGCAGTAATTAACTCTACCCTTCCAATATCTTGCAAATACATATCTAATGATGCTGTTTCGCGATTGGTAATTTGTTTAGTTATTTTGAGTTGTCTCATATCTTAAAGTATTATAAATTAAACATAAGTGAGTACCTCGAAACAAAGGTAGAGGCAGAATTGCTTCGTTACTATTGTATACGTTTAAAATGTATTTTCGTTACAAGTGTTTGAGTGAATTTAGCTCCTAAATGATTAAACCCATCGATTTAATTAGTTAAATTGTCGTTTAACAGAGTGTGTTAATAAATTTAATTCAACTTGTCTGTTTTTTTCGATGCTTGGTATCTAAAATTCCGATATTTATGCAACGATGTTACAAAGTTTACGTATACAAAATTTTGCCTTAATAGAAGCTACTGAGGTTAAATTTAACCAAGGATTAACGGTTATTACTGGAGAAACTGGCGCAGGGAAATCCATATTATTAGGTGCCCTAGGACTAACGCTTGGTAATAGAGCTGATGCAACATCGTTACACGATAAAACAAAAAAATGCGTTATCGAAGTGCAGTTTAATATTAAATCGTATGCATTACAATCATTTTTTGAAAGTAATGAGTTAGATTTTGAAGAAGTAACGACGATCCGA
>JAYSTR010000226.1:0-6570 GCA_043719555.1 Bacteroidota bacterium
GTTACTACTTCTTACTCAAAAAAAACTACTAACAAGCAACCTGTTTTAAAGCAAGTTGTCGAAATTGAGGCTTCTGATTCTGTAATCCAGAACATTTTAAATTTTTCGAAATCTTTATCGATTAAAAAATCGCCATCTATTGGTTTTATTGAAGTTATAGCGAGCTAAATCTCGGTTATTGCTTTCATAGTTAAAAAATCAGATACACAATACTAATTAAAATTTGTGTACTACTGATATTAGTTTATTTTTGCGTTCATATAATTTATAACAATGGCTCAGTTCGAATTAACAATGCCCAAAATGGGCGAAAGTGTTGCCGAAGCAACTATCATTAAATGGACAAAAAACGAAGGTGATTCAATTAAAATTGATGAAACCGTTTTAGAAATTGCGACCGATAAAGTTGATTCTGAAATTCCTTCGCCATTTGCCGGTAAGTTAATTAAAAAATTATTTAACGAAAACGATGTTGTTCAGGTTGGAGCCGTTATAGCTATTATATCTTCTGATGCAACAGCATCAGTTACCGAAACACCAAAAACAGTAGCTCCTGCAGCTGCAGCACAAACATCTACTCAGGTAGTAGCTGCAGTTGAAACAGTTGCAAATAGTGATTTTTCATCTTCAGATAAATTTTATTCTCCATTAGTAAAAAGTATTGCTAAGGAAGAGGGAATTTCTATTACAGAATTAGATGCTATTAAAGGAACAGGACAAGATGGCCGTGTTACTAAAGCCGATATTTTAGCTTACTTACCAAATCGTAATAAACAAACAACTCCAGTAGCTGCAACTCCAGTAACTTCTGCTCCTGTTGCATCTCCAGCAAGTAAATCTACTGTTGGTGTTCCAGATAATACTGTTTTAGTTCAACGTCCGGCAGTATCTGTTGGAGCTGGTGATGAAATTGTGGAGATGGATCGTATGCGTAAAATGATTGCCGATAATATGGTAATGAGTAAACACGTATCACCTCATGTTACATCATTCGTTGAGGCTGATGTTACAAATATGGTAATGTGGAGAGATAAAATTAAAAAAGATTTCGAAAAACGTGAAGGCGAAAAAATGACCTTTACTCCTTTATTTATAGAGTGTGTAGCAAAAGCCATCAAAGATTTCCCAATGATTAATGTATCTGTTGATCAAACAGGAACAAAAATTATTAAACGTAAAAATATTAACGTTGGTATGGCGGCAGCTTTGCCAACTGGTAATTTAATTGTTCCAGTTCTTAAAAATGCAGATCAAAAAAACTTAGTTGGCTTAACTAAAGATGTGAATGATTTAGCAACTCGTGCTCGTGCTAACAAGTTAGCGCCAGACGAAATACAAGGCGGAACATTCACATTAACAAACGTTGGAGGCTTTGGTAATGTAATGGGAACACCTATTATTTTACAACCACAAGTTGCTATTTTAGCTGTTGGTACTATTAAAAAGAAACCAGCTGTTATTGAAACACCACAAGGCGATGTTATTGGTATTCGTCACTTTATGTTTTTATCCTTATCATACGATCACCGTGTGGTTGATGGCTCTTTAGGAGGCACTTTCTTGCGTAAAGTAGCAGATTATATGGAGCAATGGGACATGAATCGCATATCTTAATTTGTTAATTTTCTTTATAATGTTAAATCCCGCCCACCAGCGGGATTTTTTTATCGATTTAATGGTGCTAATTACCTAAATTATTCTATTTTTGTTCCTTGTTAAAAAAATTATGATGAAAAAGAATTTCTTATTTATAGTAGCCTTGCTATTTAGTGTAACATTTTTAAAAGCGCAATTACTAACTGGCTCTTACAACGATTATTTTAGAGAAGGTACATTTTTACTTTTAGAAGATAATTATGACTTAGCGCTAAAAAACTTTTTGCAAGCCCATAAACTGGATTCATCATCTGCGAATATTAATTTCAATGTTGGTTTTTGTTATTTAAATTCCTCAACTAAAAAAGGCCTAGCTGAGCGCTATTTAGAGCAAGCCATAAAAAATACTACAAAAAATTATCGTCAAGATGATCCAACTGAAAAAGCAGCTCCTCCATTAGCTTATTTTTATTACGGACGCGCATTACATATCAATTATAAATTTGACGAAGCATTGGTTCAATATAATGTTTTTGAAAAAGATTACGCTAGAGATAAAACATCAAAAGCAGATGTAGCATATTACAAAGCACAAACAAATTATGCTAAAGAATTAGTTACTGCTCCAATTAATGTGAAAATTGAAAACTTAGGTGATAGTATTAATGGCGAATACCCTGACTTTAGTCCAGTTTTAAGTGCTGATGAAAGAACCTTAATTTACACAAGTCGTCGTAACACTTCTACTGGTGGAGAGCGAACCCCAGATGGACAATATTTTGAGGATGTTGTTATTTCATATAAAGACGAAAATGGAAAATGGTCTTCTCCTAAACCTATTAGTCCGTATATTAATTCAAATGGACACGAAGGCTCAGTGAACTTATCTCCAGACGGACAAACATTAATTGTTTACCGCGATGATCAAGGAGACGGTAATATATACTTTAGTACCTGGGATGGCAAAGATTGGAGTTCTTTGCAATCATTTGGTTCAGATGTTAATACTAAAGCTTGGGAGCCACATGCTTGTTTAAGTGCTGATGGTAATACTTTATATTTTGTATCTGACCGTAAAGGCGGATTTGGTGGAAGAGATATTTACAGTTGCGTGAAATTGCCTAATGGTAAATGGAGTTTAGCAAAAAATTTAGGTCCAGAAATTAACACCCAGTACGACGAAGATGGCGTTTACATTCATCCTGATGGTGTAACGTTGATTTTTGCATCTAAAGGTCATAAATCAATGGGAGGATTTGACGTATTTACATCTACTATTGAAGCTGATAGAAAATTTTCGGCGCCAGTTAATATCGGCTACCCAATTAATACAACAGATGATGATGTGTTTTTTGTTACTTCTCCTGATGGTAAGCGTGGTTATTTTTCCTCTGCTAACGATGGTGGTTTTGGTGAAAAAGATATTTACTCTATGTATATTCCTGATGCTAAAGAAAAACCATTGGCCTTATTTAAAGGATCAATCATTCCTGCTGATGGCGAAAAATTACCAGAAGATTTAATGGTAATTGTTACCAATAAGGAAACTGGAGAAATTGTAGGAACTTATCGTCCTAAAGAAAATGGTTCATTTACTACTATTTTGCCTCCAAATAAAAACTACAACTTCTCTTATCAAAGTAAAGGCGAAGAGTTTTATAACGAAGATATCTATGTAAGTGAAGATGTTGCTTATCAAGAAATTAAAAAAGAAATTAATTTAGAACCAGTATCGTTATTAGGAAAAGTTAAAATCAAAAACAAAGCTGTTATTTTAAATACAGTTGTTTTAAATAATCCAAAGGATAAAAAACCTGTTCCTAATGCAAAAGTGTTTTTAACAGAAAATAATAATACTCCTGTTAGTTTTTCGGTTGATGAAAACGGCAAAAAAGAAGGCACTTCTTTAGCTTACGACAAGAAATACAACTTGTATGCTGAAGATGCAACAGGCAAAAAATCCGCAGTTAATTCATTTAATACCGATGGTGTAAAAGGAAGTAAAACTATAACTCAAATTGTTTACATCGATGGCAAAAAAGTTAGAGACTTTGATTTATTCTTAAACGTTTTAGCTGTAAACAAAAAGAAAAAGCCTTTAGCTAATACAAATATTACTGTTACTGGTAATGATGGTTTTGTTTACAATGGTGTAACAGACTTAAAAGGAAGACTTAAAAATATTGAGTTGGATAAAAATGTAAACTACGATTTAGTTGGCAGTAAAAATGGCGTGTCGTCTGATAAAGCTTTAATTACAACAATGAATGCAAATGCTCGCAAAACATTTGATAAAACTATTGTAATTGATACAAACCCTGATAATGCTATTGCATCTAACACATCTGGTAACAATTCAAATGAAGATGAAAATGGAGGAACTGATTATTCTTGTGGTGCAAACGTGAAATACAAATATTATTTTGCTTACGACAAAAACTCAACAGAAGAAAAAGCAGAATGGGATAATTTAATTAATGGCATCGTAGCTAAAACTAAAGAGTGTAATCCTGATGTTGCAATATATTCAAGCGCTTCTCAGGTTCCTACTCACGCTTTTAAAAACAATCATGAGTTAGCAGAAACGAGAGCCAATAATTTAGAAGAAAAAATTAAAACTGCTGTTACTGCTAAAGGTGGTGATGCAACTAAAATTAATTTCAGAAAATTAGCTGCTGTTCGTGGACCTCAATACGCAAATGATTACAAAAACATTAAAAAATATGGTAAATTCCAATATGTAAGAGTTATTGCAAAATAATTTAAAGTTAGATGTTTAAAAAAAGCTGCTTAGGCAGCTTTTTTTATGCCATTACTCGACCAAGCATTTCGGTAAATAAAATCAATAATGTATCTTTACCTACTTAAATAAATTCATGAAACAAATACGTAACTTCTGTATTATTGCCCATATTGATCACGGTAAATCTACCTTAGCTGATAGATTATTGGAATATACAAACACTATCTCTAAACGCGAAATGGAAGCGCAAGTATTAGATGATATGGACTTAGAAAAAGAACGTGGTATTACCATTAAAAGTCATGCCATACAAATGGATTATGTTTATAAAGGTGAAAAATTTGTTTTAAATTTAATTGATACACCCGGTCACGTTGACTTTAGCTACGAAGTATCTCGCTCTATTGCAGCGTGCGAAGGAGCCTTATTAATTGTAGATGCAGCCCAAGGTATACAAGCTCAAACAATTTCAAATTTATACTTAGCATTAGAGCACAATTTAACTATCATACCTATTTTAAATAAAATGGATTTGCCAAGCGCAGAGCCAGAAATGGTAACCGATCAGATTGTTGAATTAATTGGGTGCGAAAGAAGTGATGTAATACCGGCCAGTGGTAAAACAGGCATGGGTATTGAAGAAATATTATCTGCAATTATTGAACGCATTAATGCACCAGTTGGAGACCCCGAAGCACCGCTGCAAGCGTTAATTTTTGATAGTGTTTTTAATAGCTTTAGAGGAATTATTGCCTATTACAAAATCATTAATGGTACAGTAAAAAAAGGAGAAAAGGTTAAGTTTTTCAATACAGGGTCAACTTATAATGCTGATGAAATTGGAGTTCTAAAATTAAAGCCGGAGGCGAGAAACTCTATGAGCACAGGTGATGTAGGTTACATCATTTCTGGCATTAAAGAGGCCAAAGAAGTGAAAGTTGGAGATACAATTACACATTTTGATAGACCCTGCACAGAAGCGATACATGGTTTTGAAGAAGTAAAGCCTATGGTATTTGCAGGTATTTACCCTGTAGATACTGAAGATTTTGAAGAATTACGATATAGCATGGAGAAGCTTCAATTAAACGATGCCTCTTTAACGTGGGAACCTGAATCATCTTTAGCATTAGGTTTTGGATTCCGTTGCGGATTTTTAGGGATGTTGCATATGGAAATTGTACAGGAACGTTTAGAGCGTGAGTTTAAAATGACCGTAATTACTACTGTACCTAACGTTTCGTATATTGCTTATCAAACTAATGGTGAGATTGTGACAGTTAATAACCCAAGTGATTTACCGGATCCAGGTCGTATTAGTTATATTGAAGAACCATACATAAAAGCAAATATTATTACTAAGTCTGATTTTATTGGGCCAGTAATGAGTTTGTGTATTGAAAAACGGGGCGTTATTGTTACTCAAAATTATTTAACAGCAGATAGGGTTGAATTAGTATTTGAAATGCCTTTAGGTGAGGTTGTATTTGATTTCTTTGATCGTTTAAAATCAATTTCAAAAGGTTATGCTTCTTTTGATTATCATCCAATTGGCATGAAAGAATCTGACTTAGTAAAATTAGATATTTTATTAAAGAGTGAGCCTGTGGATGCTTTATCATGTTTAATTCATCGAAGTAACTCTTATCATTTTGGTAAAAAGATTTGCGAAAAATTAAAAGAACTAATACCAAAACAACAATTCGAAATCCCTATTCAAGCAGCAATTGGGGCAAAAATTATTAGTCGTGAAACCATTAGTGCTATCCGAAAAGACGTAACTGCAAAATGTTATGGTGGCGATATTAGCCGTAAACGTAAATTATTAGAGAAACAAAAAGAAGGTAAAAAACGAATGAAACAAGTTGGTAATGTTGAGATTCCTCAAAGTGCTTTTATGGCCGTTTTAAAATTAAATGATTAATTATTCTTGGTAAAATTTTCAATAAAAAAAAGCGACTTATCTTTATTAAGTTCTAAAACTTAATACTCAAATGAAGTTCAGCTACACTTTATTTTTTTATAACTTTAATTTTTTTAATTAAGCCTCCTTCTGAATCAGTTAAAAAAATGATATAGAACCCTTTTGATAATATACTAATATCGATAAAGCTTGTGTTTTGTTGTTCGAATAAAATTTCACCTTTTAAATCAGTAAGAATAACATTGAAAATATTAGGTAAAACGTCTGTATTTTCTTTTAGATGTTGCTCTATAAAAACTTGATTTTC
>JAYSTR010000227.1:0-17203 GCA_043719555.1 Bacteroidota bacterium
CCCTTGCTTTGCGCATAGGCTACATCAATATTTTCGAGACCTGCGCCTACTCTACCTATGCATTTTAAATTGGGAGCTTTATCAATAATATCTTGAGTGATTTTAAATTTACTACGTATAACAATGCCATCGTAATTAGGAAGTATTTCTAAAAGTTCTTCTTTAGATTTATCCCAAAACAAATCACACTGAAACCCTGCTTGCATAAGAGTTTCGTGTAACACTTGGTGGTTCGAATCTATACAAAGAATTTTTTTCATTTAACTAAATTATAATACTAATATACTTTGAAAATAATTAACTCTATGTTAAAAATAATCCATAATGTTTGTTGTTAAACTTTGCTGTATACTTTTTTCCAAATGGCAAAAGAATATAAACGTAAAATAAACGGTGCTTTGGTTTCGAGTAAAGATTGAAAATTATTTTTTATGGTTTGATGGTTTACAAAATCGAGTTGAGCAGTAATTGTATCGACAACTTGCGATTGATGCTCCAAAAACCACTGTTTTAAAGGAGTTTCAAATCCTACCTTATCTCGTCGTTCATAAATTTGTTTAGGAATATATGCTTTAGTGGCTTCGCGCAATAAATATTTACTAATGCCATTTTGTATTTTTTTATTGCCATTTATACTAAATATAAAATCAACTAGTTCTATATCATCCGCAAAAGGCACACGACTTTCTATACCAAATGCCATACTGCAACGATCTTCACATTTTAAAAAAGATTTTAATCTTCCAAAATAATCTACTTTTAATTGTTCGTTTAACGAGCTGGAAAACGGTTGATGATTTGCTTTGGCATATACCTGTGATGATGAATTAAAACTACTACTATAATTTGTAGATAAATTTAAATACTCCTTTAATTGTTGTTTAAAAAACAACTGAAAAGGTCTGTAAATAGTTGCTTCAGATTCCTTTATTTGTGCAAAGGTTTTAAATCCTAAATTTTGTTTCCAGTAACTATAGTAATGATGCGCATATCCTCCAAACAATTCATCAGCTCCTTGTCCATCTAAAACAACCTTAACGCCATTATCGGCAGCCAATTTCATGACACGATGTTGCGAATACGTACTTGTACTCCACACCGGCAAATCTTGGTAATAATTAAGTGTTTCAATTTCTCTAAAAAAATCAGCAGCAGTTGGGCTAACGGTTTTCCACTTAGCGTTAATAGACTCTGAAACTAATTTCGCGTAATTACTTTCATCAAATTTTTCGGTAGGAAAAACAGCTGTGAATAATTTTATATTGCCATTGGGTTGTAAATGATTAATAACCCCTGCAATAATAGAGCTATCTAGTCCACCACTTAAACAAGACCCCACCTCTACATCACTGCGTAAACGAAGTTTAATAGCATTCACTACTTTTTCTTCAATCTTACTAATTAACTCCGCATCCGTTATTGTATTATTTATAGTTGACGAAATTGTGTAATATGATTTAATAGAAAGCTGATGTTCTTTTAAATTATAAATTAAATAATGTGATGGTTTTAATTCATCAATATGTTTAAATAAACTTTGTTGCTCTGTTTCTAAATTAGCATTTACTAAATAATCAAACTGTTGTTGTTCATTTATTTCAAACTTTATTAACCCCGATTTTATAAAAGCCTTATATTCACTGGCAAAGGCAAAGCTATTAGCCCTGTTCATATAATAAAATGGTTTTACGCCTACTCTATCTCTTGCGCAAAAAATAATATTTTCTATTTTATCACATAAAGCAAAAGCAAACATTCCGTTAAAACGAGATAAACAATTTGTTCCCCACTCTTTATAAGCCGCTATAACAACTTCGGTATCCGTTTGGGTAATAAATTGATGACCTTTCTGTTTTAACTCTTCGCGTAATTCAATATAATTATATATTTCACCATTAAAGGTTATCCAGTAATTGCTACTGGTATCGCACATAGGCTGATGCCCCGATGCTGATAAATCAATAATAGATAAACGACGATGCGCTAACGCTATAGTATTATTTTGAAAAACATCGTTTAAAGCAACTTGCGGATTAAATAAAAATTGTTGATTGTTTTTATTAACTTCTGGTGTTTCGTTCGAATAAACGGGCGTACTATTTAAGTTATCAAAAAACACAAAACCTTCGCCATCTGGCCCGCGATGTTTAATAGACTGACTCATAGCAAAGACGGTTTCCTTTAAAGAAACTGAATTATTTTTTGAGATGATACCTGCTATGCCACACATAAATAGTTATGGGTTATTTGGTTTTTGTAATAGAGTCTTATAAACATCAATCCACTGTTGTTGTTCATTTACAAAGCTATCATTATGAAATATAGAAACAAACTCACCTCCAAATTTAGCAACTTCATTTTTTAAATTAGAACAAATCCATTCAGCTTCGGTAGCAGATAATTTATTATAATCTCTTAAAACACCCTCCATTAAAGTACTTGGATGAATGGTTAAATTAGTTGGTTCATTTTTTTCTAAATCAAACCATTTATAAGGCGTACAAAGTCCTGTTCTAAAGCCACATTGCGATGCATATATCATCGTGTAATCATCAGTAATACCTTGCTCTATAAACTCTCGATATGTATCAGGAAATTTAAGTCGCAAAAAATGACAGCGTGCTGATGTTACTTTTTTCTCAATAATATCTTCAAGTCTTTTTTTCTCTAATCCAATTTTTGCTAACTGATCCGATGAATTATATGATGGATGCAATCCCATAACATACTTATTGGATAAGCCTTTTAAAAGCTCTCTGAATCCCTTATTGGTATAATGCGGGTTTTTATCGTAAGCCGAATAATCTGCAATCAATACAAAATAATGCAAGGCCGTTTGACTTTGTTCCGATATAGAATTAATAATATCAAATGTATTGTATGGATCGTATTTAGAATGTATATTGCTTTTTAAACGAGGTATTATTTTATCGAAATTAAGTTGAGAGATATCTTTTAATAGTCCGCCAACATTGCGCCTAAATCCTTTGTTCGCATAAGCAAAAGCATTGTCAATGTCAATGGTAGATACTACATTGAAATTTCTAATTCCAAAATTCAAGCTGGGGAATTTTGTTTTTAACTTCTCAGAAAAATCATCAATTAAATAATTTAAAAACGGTTTATTTAAAAAATTATGTTTAAACGCTATACTTTGATTTGCTTTAAAGCGTTGATGTACATCAATTTCGTTCGGCAAATATTCTTCGTATCGCGATGCAAAATAAAATACAGTTGCAAAAATATCGTATGGCAAAAATGAATTTACAGACGTTGAAAAAAACATCGGAAAATTTAAATATTCGCCCGACGGTATTGGTAATTGTTTTTTGATACCTGTTTCAAATAATAATTTATCGGAACAAATACACACATCAAAATTGTTTGCAGCATTTGTGTATGCAAATTTGGGCAATAATGAGGCGTGATAAAATTCTATATCAGATGTTAATTGATATTCACATTGCAAAACGTTATTAAATACAACATCTATTGAGTAAGTAACACGAGGTGTAATGAAATGGGTGTATATTAAAATCATTGTTCAATACCTAGTTTTACAATTTCTTCATACACTTTATTCCATTCTATCCATTCGGGCGATGTTCCCATGGTATCATTATGAAATATTGTCACTAACTCGCCATTATATTTTTTTACTATATCAATAATTGGCTTTGCCTTTTCTGTAATAGTTTCGGGAGTAGCTTTATCTCCATAACGCAACGATGTTTCACTTAAACAATATGGATGAATTTTTAAACCTGTTTCAATTTCATCATCCAAATCATACCAATAAAACGGGCTGCAAATACTTGCTCTAAAACCATTGTGTATGGAATATCCCATCGAATAATCGTTAGTAATTCCCAACTCTTGCAAGTTATAGTATGTATCCGGAAACGTTAACATCGAAAAATGCTGGCGCGAATTAAAAATCTCTTGATGCGTAATTGTTGATAAGCGATTCATCTCTGTTTTCACTTGCCCTGCTTTTCCATTTGAGCCAAAAGATGGATGAATACCAGGCTTAGAATAATCCGATAAATGTTTTATGAGTTTCTGAAAATTAGGATTATTGGATGGGTGGTTTTTGTCGTTATAACCATAATCACCCAACAAATAAAAATAAATTAATTTAAGATTATATTTTTTCTGAATTTCTAATTGATAATCATACGAATCAAACGGATCTTTTTCTTTTTTAAATAATACTGCCGTGCGTTGCACTAAATCTTGTTTATCAAATTTTAAAACAGATTTTAAATAACCACCCAACGTTCGCATTACGCCTTTTAGCTTATATTTATAAGCATTATCAATGTCTATAGTTGATGTATACGAATAGTGTTTATGAGTGATTTGAAGATTAGAAAACTTTTTCAGTAATAATTTTTCAAATTCTGCAATCCATACATTGACTAAAGGCGTTTTTAAAAAATCGTATTGATACGCTAAACTATTTTCGGCTTCAAAACGATTAAATGCATCGGGTATAAAGGGCAAATACTCTTCGTATCTGCTCACTAAATAAAACGACGCAGCAAATACATCAAACGGCAAACTGTTGTTATACGTTTTAAAAAAATATTTGAAATAAAATTCGTGATTTTGCAGTTGTATGGTTTGTTCTTTTATGCCTGATTCGAATAACAATGAGTGAGCTGCAATATGAAAATCAGATTCTATTTCATTTATTGAATACGATATTTTATAGCCTTCGTATAATTTAAAATCATCTATGTTCGTAGTTAAATCAAACGATAAACCAAGGCTATCCTTAAAAATTAAATTAAATACATATTTTACTCGGGGAGTAATTTTATGTACGTAAATAAATATGTGTGAATTCGGGTTCAGAATTTTTATAATTTATAGAATTCCAACGAAACAAAATAATCATTTCCTTCTTCAGTCAAAATTTTATGTTTGGTTTTATTTACTACATCAAACTTAAACCAATTGTATAAAATATCTTTTTTATTGTACCTAGCACACTCTATAACATTTCCTTTTATGTCATATACAAAGTATTTTTTTTTTGAATAATCAATTTTTTTTAAAACATTGCCATTAGGGTAATACATTAAATATTGATTTTCGAATTCAATCATTTTTATCGTATCATTTAAATATTCAATTCTTTTAATAAATTTTCCATTATCCCAGTAGCTATAAGTACCTTTATTTATCCACTCTCCATTCCTATTCCCATTTATAAAAAAGCCAGTTTCAATAATTGATTTAACTGAATCATTAAATGCATCGTATAAATTCCAAACTCCAACTCGTTTCCCATTATCCATTTTTACTTTAAAATAATCACAATCAATCTCAAAGTTGTTCTTTGCAAACATCATAATAAGCGAAGTATCTTTATGAAATCGCTCAGCTTTATTAGATAAAATAAAACTGCAAGTTTCTAGAAACCATTTATTATCTATAATTTGAGGTGTCAATAAATAAATCTCATTAGGATTTAACGATAAATTACATCCTGCTATTTTCTTGTTAACAAAATGATGTACGCCATTTTTTATTGAACTTCGTAAAGAATTTATGATTTCTACCTCAAAAATAATTTCATCCGAACTCTCTTTAACTTCAAGTATTTTACCAATTATTGACTGAGTGTTTTTTTCAAAAAAAGAATAATAACCCCCAGGCCTATCTTGAACTTCCCAACAAGAACATGCTATTGAAAAAACGGAATTAAATAGTATAAAAAAAAGAATTGAAAATTTCATTATTTATACTTTTTCATTACGACTTGATGCGATTTACTTTCTCCATTTTCTATTTGTTGTTTAGCTCTCTTAACAGATTTTTTTTGCTGTTCCGTAAGCTCATCCCACAAATCAGTTTTATAGCTATTTAAAACAACTTTTACTTGTCTCAATAAAACTTCACTATTCGTATCTAACAAATTTTTAGCAAGTTCTACTTTTGTAAAAGAAATATTCATCATCTATAATTATCTATACCAAATTTACTAAAAACAACGCTTACTCAAAATTAAATTACTTTTAATACCCATTTTTTATTTAACCCAAATTGTTAATTAAAATTCCACAAAATTTAATAATTATACTAACATAATAATACAAAATTTTATATTTAGTACTATTATACTAGTACAAAAATGATTACATTTGTATGTATAAAATAAATTATAATGAAAACAGATATATTTAAACAACTCATACTCGATAGTGTGGAAAAACAATATGCACAAATAATAGAGCGTAAATTATCTTTTAAAATATACGAACATAAAGCAAATTGCCTTATAGGAGTGAGGCGTTGTGGCAAAACTTCGCTTATGCAAAGCACTATAACTCAACTTCGAAAAAAATCAAAACCAGAAAATGCAGTCTATATTAATTTAGAAGACGACCGACTGTATCCTTTACAATTAAAAGATTTAAACGATTTTATAGAAAGCTACTATGAATTGTATCCAAAAAACAGAAATCATAAAGTGCATTTTTTTATAGACGAAATACAACTCGTTGATGGCTGGGAAAAATTTGTACGCCGTATTTTAGATACGGAAAACTGCAACTTAGTTATCAGTGGTTCATCGGCAAAATTATTAAGTAAAGAAATACACACTTCTATACGTGGGCGAAGCATAAGTCAAGAAGTTTATCCACTAAACTTTGAAGAGTATTTACAATTTACTAACGTTGACTACAAAACTAAATCAACAAAAAACATATCATTTATAAAGCATGCTTTACAAGATTATTTATTTAAAGGTGGTTTCCCTGAATTGGTTTCATTTGATGAATCTGAATCACGTAAATTTTTGCAAGAATATAAAGATTTAATCATATTTAGAGATTTAGTAGAACGCTACAATATTCGTGAAATAGCACCTTTACGTTACTTAATAAATTATTTATACAAAAACCGAAGCACTTTAATGAGCATCAATAGGCTGTATAATGATTTTAAAAGCCAAGGTATTGCTATTAGTAAAACAACATTGTATGATTATATCGCTTATTTACAAGATTGTTACGCTATACAATTAGTACCGATGTTTTCTAAATCAATAAAAGAACAAAACAGAAATCCTCAAAAAATATATGCTATTGATAATGGCTTTGGATTAACAACCAGCATCACAAAAGAGTATGGTAAAAACTTTGAGAACACGGTATTTTTACACTTAAAACAAAAATACAATACCGATGTTTTTTATTATAAAGGCAATCAGGAAGTGGATTTTTATTTGCCCGATAAAAAATTATTAGTTAATGTAAGCTATGATATCAGTAATACACAAACATACGATCGTGAAATAAAAGGATTGCAAGAAGCGATGACGGAATTAAAATTAAACGAAGCTTTTTTGATAACTGATAATGTGAAAAATAAAATAATATTAAAAAAACTGACAATACATATTATACCACTATGGGAGTGGTTATTAGATTAAATAATTTAGCAATTTTAATTATATTTAAAGCTTAAAAAACAATGTTATGCAACAATTAATAGAGTGTGTTCCTAATTTTTCGGAAGGAATTAATTTATCAGTTATTAAAGAAATTACCAACGAAATAGAATCGGTTGAAGGTGTTCGTTTATTAAATGTAGATCCAGGAAAGGCAACTAACAGAACGGTTGTAACGTTTGTTGGTGCTCCACAAGCAGTTATTAATGCGGCCTTTTTAGCTATTAAAAAAGCGGGCGAATTAATTGATATGAGTAAACATAAAGGTGAACATCCTCGTATGGGCGCAACAGATGTTTGTCCGTTAATTCCTATTGCAAATATTAGTATGGAAGAAACAGCGCAATGGGCTCATAAATTAGGCGAGCGCGTTGGTACAGAATTACAAATTCCTATATATTTATACGAAGCTGCTCAAAAAAACAAAGAGCGTAATAATTTATCGGTTATTAGAGCTGGTGAATACGAAGGATTTTTCAAAAAAATAAAATTACCTGAATGGAAACCTGATTTTGGACCAGATGAATATGATGCAAAACGTGGTGCAACTGTAATCGGCGCGCGTGATTTTTTGGTAGCTTATAATGTAAATTTAAACACAACCTCAACACGCCGAGCAAACTCTATTGCCTTTGATGTGCGCGAGGCAGGACGAGTTAAACGTGAGGGTGATCCAATTAATGGCAAAATAGTAACAGATGCTAATGGTAATCCTGTTTCTATTCCTGGCTCATTAAAATCGGTTAAAGCTATTGGCTGGTTTATCGAAGAGTACGGTGTTACGCAAATATCAATGAACTTAACCAACATTAACATTACACCATTACACTTGGCGTTTGACGAAGTTTGCAAAAAGGCTACAGAACGTGGTATCAGAGTAACAGGTTCAGAGTTAGTGGGCTTAGTGCCATTAAAATCAATGTTAGATGCAGGTAAGTATTTCTTACAACAACAACAACGCTCCATTGGTGTATCAGAAAAAGAACTCATAAAAATTGCCATTAAAACAATGGGATTGGATGAGCTTTCTCCATTTAATCCGAACGAACGTATTATAGAATACCTACTAAAAGATAAAGCATCGAGCAAATTAGTAAGTATGACCTTAACTGATTTTGCAGATGAAACAGCCAGTGAAAGTCCTGCACCTGGTGGTGGTTCTATATCAGCTTATGTTGGTTCACTAGGTATTTCCTTAGCAACTATGGTAGCCAATTTATCATCTCATAAAAAAGGTTGGGACGATAGATGGGAGGAATTTAGTCAATGGGCCGAAAAAGGACAATCCATTAAATATGAATTAAACAAATTGGTGGATTTAGACACAGCCGCCTTTAATAAAATTATGGAAGCTTTTAGCTTATCAAAATCTACCGACGAAGAAAAAGCTATTAGAAAACACGCTATACAGGAGGCTACAAAATTTGCCATTGAAGTTCCCTATAAAGTGATGCAGTTATGTTTTGATAGTTTAACTATTATTAAAGCGATGGCCGAAATAGGAAACCCAAATTCGGTTAGTGATGCAGGTGTTGGTGCTTTATGTGCCCGCAGCGCTGTTATGGGCGCCTTTATGAACGTACGTATTAATGCAGGTGGCTATGATGATAAATTATTTGTAAACGATATTATTGCCAAAGGGCAAGAAATTGAGAGCAAAACCATCGCCTTAGAAACCGAAATTTTAAAAACAGTGAATGAAAAAATAGGAATGTAAAACGCCTTAAATTACTTATCTTTGCACCCTCAAAACACCAAATACTATGTTCGATAATTTATCCGATAAACTAGACAGAGCCCTTAAAACCTTAAAAGGTCAAGGTAAAATTACAGAAATTAACGTTGCCGAAACGCTGAAAGAAGTTCGTAAAGCCTTGCTAGATGCCGATGTTAACTTTAAAGTAGCTAAGCAATTTACTGATACGATTAAAGAAAAAGCCTTTGGACAAAATGTATTAACGGCAGTATCTCCAAGCCAATTATTAGTTAAAATTACTCACGATGAGTTAACCCAATTAATGGGTGGCCAAAAAGAAGAAATTTTTTTAGGTGGTAATCCAACTATTATATTAATGAGCGGTTTACAAGGTTCGGGTAAAACAACCTTTACTGGTAAATTGGCTAATTACTTAAAAACTAAAAAAGGCAAAAAACCTTTATTAGTTGCCTGCGACGTTTATCGTCCAGCTGCCATTGATCAATTGCACGTATTAGGCGAGCAAGTAGGTGTGGCAGTTTATTCTAATCGTGATGAAAAGAATCCTATAAAAATTGCTCAAGCTGCTATTGAGCAAGCTAAACAAGATGGTAACTCGGTAGTATTAATAGATACTGCTGGTCGTTTAGCGGTTGATGAGCAAATGATGAACGAGATAGCTGAATTAAAAGCAGCTATTAAACCAAATGAAATTTTATTTGTAGTTGACTCTATGACGGGGCAAGATGCTGTAAACACAGCAAAAGCCTTTAATGATCGTTTAGATTTTGATGGTGTTATCTTAACCAAATTAGATGGTGATACACGTGGTGGTGCGGCTTTATCTATTAAATCAGTGGTGAATAAACCAATTAAGTTTATTGGTACTGGCGAAAAAATGGAAGCTTTGGATGTGTTTTATCCTGAGCGTATGGCCGATCGTATTTTAGGAATGGGCGACGTTGTATCATTAGTAGAACGCGCGCAGGAACAATTTAACGAAGAAGAAGCTCGTAAATTATCGAAAAAAATTGCCAAAAATCAATTTGACTTTAATGACTTTTTAGGTCAATTACAGCAAATTAAAAAAATGGGTAACATTAAAGATTTAGTGGGAATGATACCTGGTGTTGGTAAAGCAATGAAAGATGCTGAAATTAACGATGATGCTTTTAAAGGTATTGAAGCTATTATTGGCTCTATGACTCCAAAAGAGCGTGTTCAACCAGAAATATTAAACGGCTCTCGTCGTCAGCGTATTGCTAAAGGTAGCGGACAAGGCATACAAGAGGTTAATAAATTATTAAAGCAATTTGAAGATACACGCAAAATGATGCGTATGATGGGCGATAAAAATCAGATGAGTAAGCTGATGAAAAATATGCCTAACATACCTGGAATGCCTAAGATGTAGTTGTTTCGCTGTTTTTTTCGTTCCGATAGTTATCGGGAGTAGTTGAGAAATTATTATTACAATGTAAACCTTGTCACACTGAGCGTAGTCGAAGTGAATAACAAAATGAAGAACCTATTAATTATATTATGTATTTCTTCCTTAAGTGTGTTCTTAACTACGTGTCGTAAAATTTCTAAGTATCCAATTCGTATGAATGGAGTTTGGTATGCAGCGCATACTAATTGCGGTTTTATAATAATAATTAATGATACTGGTTATGGAAGTCATGAAAGTACAAATGATTCGGATGGATGTGATCATGCGATGGAGCACGGAAAGATTAGATTCACGAAAAACAAAATATTTATAGGGCATACTGGGTACAAAATTATCAATAAACCTAAACTATATTCAAGTACAGATTCTGTTACCTTACCAGGAAGATATCATAAATCCAATGGACCTGAAAAAGCTCTCGTACTTGGAAGTATGACTTTAAAAGACAGCAAATTAAATGGTGGAAAAGAGTTTACATATTATAAAATCATTGAATATTAAATCTGAATTATGATACTAATCGACGGAAAAAAAACATCACTAGAACTTCAGGCAGAAATAGCTTTAGAAGTAAAAGCATTAATGGCTAAGGGCAATAAACAACCGCATTTAGCAGCCATTTTAGTGGGTGATGATCCTGCGTCGCAAACGTATGTAAATAATAAAGTAAAAGCTTGTAATAATGTTGGCTTTAAATCATCATTAATACAATTTGAAGCTTATGTATCTGAACAAAAATTATTAGCAAAAATTGAAGAGCTAAATAATGATGATGACATTGATGGCTACATTGTGCAATTACCTTTACCGCGTCATATTTCTGAACAAAAAATTATTGAAGCCATTAAACCTAGTAAAGATGTAGATGGTTTTCATCCTATAAATATTGGTCGTTTAGTTTTGAATTTACCAACTTATGTAAGTGCAACACCTTATGGTATTATTCATTTATTAAAACGCTATAATATTGAAACAGAAGGCAAGCATTGCGTAGTTATTGGTCGTAGCCATATTGTGGGTTCGCCTATGAGTATATTAATGGCAAAAAACACGAACCTTGCAAACTGTACCGTAACACTTTGCCATAGTCGTACACAAAATTTAAAAGAACATACTTTACAAGCTGATATTATTATTGCCGCCATTGGCAAACCTAACTTTGTAACAGCCGATATGGTTAAAAACGGAGCCGTTGTTATCGATGTGGGTATTAATCGTGTGGATGATTCAACAACCAAAAGCGGTTTTAAATTAGTGGGGGATGTAAAATTTGACGAAGTGTCTCTTAAAGCGTCTCACATTACGCCTGTACCAGGTGGTGTTGGCCCTATGACCATTGCCTCCTTATTACAAAACACCTTAAAGGCTGCTAAAAAAGAAATTTAAAGAGAAACAGCAATCATTTATTATTAATCTAAAAATCAACTCTAATGAAAAAATTACCAATCTTTATTCTTACAATATTTTCAATCGTTTTACGTGCTCAAATAATTACAACATCCTATAATTCTACTAGTTTTGAAAGCACAATGAAATCAACAACGATGATTGTTTTATTAGGAGATACTGCATATGACAATTCAATTAAACGCGCAGTTACTAAATACTGGAAAGTAACAAAATACGAGTTTATTGATGTTAAAAACATTGACACAAAAATTGCAGATGAAACTAAATCATTTTTATTACCATTAATGATTACTGTTACTTGGACTCACGAAATGAATTCTAAATTTGATGATTTTAGTAAATTAAAATGCTGGTTAACAGTAATTAATGGCGGTAAAAAATCAATTAGAAAATATTCAGATAACGACCCAATTGCAATTTCTCCATTTAACTACTGGGGAGATGAAAATGATTATAAAAATTGCGCGTACAGATTAGATTATATGATAAAAGGCATTAATGATGGATTTGAAGTATGTAAACAAAAACAATTAGAAGGATCTTACCCAAAAATGGTAAAAAACAGTATTAGTGAAATTAATAAACAAACTGAAAATTTATTATCAAAGAAAACTCTTGTAATAAATAGTTCAAATAGAATTTCTGAGGATGTATTTAGTGATGCAGGTTATCGCTTTAAAACTAAATTTGTTTCAGATACTGAGTTTAAATCTATTTTAAGAGGTAATAGTAATGACTATTTGTGCTTAGTTCCTGCTTTTGAAGTTAACAAACATATCTTAATTTACGAACCAAGTACTCGCAAAACAGTTCATTATGGCTGGTCAATGCAAGGAATGAAAATTTCCAAGAAAGACATTAAAAACTTCACTTCTCCCGAAAACTAATAATTATTTCGATTTAAGTTTGGCAGTTATTTAAACACTGTAATAAATCCTTTTATCTTACTTGATTCTCCTTTACAGTTTGATGTATCGCTAGCGTATAGCTTACTATTGTACAATTTATAGTACCTTTAGACTTTAAACATCTTTTGTCATATAAAATGGCAATTGTATGGTTTTCTCTACCTAAAATAATCCGCTATGAATTTATCTCCTATTTTACAAAAATTTAATATCACCGAATTAAATACGATGCAAAAAGATATGCTAGACAGCATTTCTAAACCCAACGATTTGGTGTTATTATCTCCTACAGGTTCTGGTAAAACATTAGGTTTTTTGTTGCCCATTTTATCCTTATTGAAAAAAGATACTGAGGGCGTGCAAGTATTAATTATTGTGCCTTCGCGTGAGTTAGCCATACAAATAGAACAAGTGTTTAAACAAATGGGCACCGATTACAAAATTAATTGTTGTTATGGTGGGCACGCTGTGCGAGTAGAAGAAAACAATTTACAACATCCACCAGCTATTTTAGTTGGTACGCCTGGACGAGTAGCTCATCACGTACGTAAAAACAATTTAACTTTAACAAACACTCATACCTTAATTTTAGATGAGTTTGATAAATCGTTAGAATTTGGATTTAAAGATGAAATGGAATTTATTATTAATGAATGTACTGCGTTAAAAAAACGAATTTTAACGTCGGCTACAGTATTAACTGATATACCAGACTTTGTAAAAATTAAACATAAACTTGAGTTAAACTATACCGAAAAAAAATCAAGTGAGCCCGCAAAGCTTTCATTAAAAACAGTACGTGTTACGGGAGATGATAAACTTGAGGCGTTGATGTTATTGTTAGGTAAATTAAATTCTCAATCTACCATCGTGTTTTGTAATCATCGCGAAGCCGTTAATAGAATCTCTGAGCAATTAGATATCTACAAAGTTGATCACGGATATTACCATGGTGGCTTAGAGCAAATCGATCGAGAAAAAACTTTGATAAAATTACGTAATGGCAGTATTAATTTATTAATCACTACCGATTTAGCAGCGCGTGGTTTAGATATCCCTGAAATTGACGCTGTTATTCATTATCAGTTACCAACTACCGAAGATGTAATGATACACCGTAATGGACGAACAGCGCGTATGCACGCCCAAGGAACTGCTTATTTTTTATTAGATGTAAATGATTATTTACCAAAGTATGTAACCGAAACACCGAGCGAAGAAACATTACCGAAAACGTTAACCATACTTAAACCTACCGAATGGCAAACACTTTATATATCGGCAGGAAAAAAAGATAAAATAAATAAAATGGATATTGTGGGAATGCTTTTGCAAAAAGGTAACTTACAAAAAGACGAAGTTGGTAAAATAGAAGTACTTGATTTTTCGGCTTATGTAGCCATTAAGCGAAGTAAAATAAAACAAACACTGGCTATTATACAAAACGAAAAAATAAAGAATAAAAAAATAAAAACAGAAATTGCGAGTTAGAATTTCTATTCTATTTACTTTTTTTCATAAACTCCTGAATTAACTGTTCGTCAGTTTTTCCAAGGTTTTTCATACAAGCTGATGCGTTAATAGCCCATTCCGTGCCTGGGTATTCCTTAATGATTTTTTCGTACAATGTTTTTGCTTCTTCCTCATTGTTTAGCATTTTACTATCGTCAAATAGTTGTGCTAACAAAAACATAGCAACGCCTCTATTTTTAAAATTAGGATACATATTAATACACTTTTCAAAAAAAGAAAAAGCTTGTGTAAACTTACCAACCGACTGTGCTACTTGCCCTGCTTTTACCAAAAACACAGGCGCTAAACTATCATCTTTACAGGTTGAGGTAAATTCATTAAAGGCTATAATCGCATTCTCTGCTTCAATTTTATTAAAGGTAGTAGCGTTTAATAAAATACTGTCATTTTTTTTAGCTTTTTTAAAGGCGTTTAAACAATCTAAATTACCAAAACTAGCTGTTTGTTGAGTTTCTGCAGTTTTACTCACATTACTTGTGTTACTAGCAGTGTTACAGCTAGCAACCATAATGATAAGTGTTAAACAAAAAAATAATTTACAAGCCTTCATATTTATTTAGTTTTTGGTACAAACACTTTGGTTTTATAATCAGCTCTGAATTTTCCTTTAGAGATATCCATTAATTTCCCGCTAATTAACTTTCGTTTAAATGGACTGATTTTATCTGTAAATAAAACTCCTTCAATGTGATCGTATTCGTGCTGTATAACACGTGCAATTACACCGTCGTAGGTTTCTATGTGTTTTTTAAATTTCTCATCGTAATACTCAATTGTAACTGTTGGTTTACGCAACACATCTTCTCTAATTTTTGGGATACTTAAACAACCCTCATTAAATTTCCACTCCTCACCTACTTCTTCAATAATTTGTGCATTGATAAAGGTTTTTTTAAACCCTTCCATTTGTTTAATTTCCTCGGCAGTAAATTCCGACTCCTCATCTTCATCCACTTCAGCAAATGGAGTAGCATCAACCAAAAACAAACGAATGGCTTTTCCAATTTGTGGTGCCGCTAAACCCACGCCAGCTGCATCGTACATAGTATCGTACATATCTTTAATTAATTGAGTAAGATTTGGATAATCTTTATCAATATCAACACATTTTTTTCTTAATACTGGATCGCCGTATACTACTATGGGGTAAATCATTTTTATTAGTTTTTAGTGTTTAGTTTTTAGTGCTTAGTATTATATTAAAAACTAAGCACTAAACACTTAAAATTATTTTATCTTGTATAATTTGGTGCTTCTCTTGTAATCACAACATCGTGCGGATGACTTTCTTTTACCCCTGCTGATGTTATTTTGGTGAATTTAGCCGATTGTAATGCTTTTACATCTTTTGCGCCACAATAGCCCATTCCTGCTCTTAAGCCACCAATTAACTGATACATTACATCTGCTAAATGTCCTTTGTATGGCACTCGTCCGCTAATACCTTCTGGTACTAATTTTTTAATGTCATCTTCTGCATCCTGAAAGTAACGATCCTTAGACCCTTTTTGCATCGCTTCTAAACTTCCCATTCCACGGTATGCTTTAAACTGACGGCCTTCAAAAATAATGGTTTCTCCCGGACTCTCTTCAACTCCTGCAAACATACCACCCATCATTACCGTACTTGCGCCAGCTGCAATTGCTTTAACAATGTCTCCCGTAAAACGAATACCACCATCTGCAATAATTGGTAAACGTCCTTTTAATGCTTCAGCAACATCTAAAATAGCTGATAACTGAGGAACGCCAACACCTGCAATAACACGCGTTGTACAAATAGATCCTGGCCCTATACCAACTTTTACACCATCAGCTCCTGCTTTCATTAAAGCTAAAGCTGCATCGCCAGTAGCAATATTACCTACTACAACTTGTAAATTTTTATATTTTTTCTTTACAACCTTTAGCATATTAATTACACCTTTTGAGTGACCGTGAGCCGTATCAATAATAATCGCATCTACACCAGCAGATACCAATGCATCTACACGCTCCATTGTATCAGCTGTAATACCAACCGCTGCCGCAACACGTAAACGTCCCATATCATCCTTTGCAGCATTGGGGCGAACTTTAATTTTAATAATATCCTTATAGGTAATTAAACCAATGAGTCTTTTGTTTTTATCTAAAATCGGTAATTTTTCAATTTTATGATCTTGTAAAATTACTTCGGCTTGTTTTAAGGTAACACCCTGAACAGCTGTAATAGCTTTACTTGCAGGAGTCATTACTTCTTTTACCAAACGCTTTAAATTTTTCTCGAAACGTAAATCGCGATTAGTAACAATACCAACAAATTTTTTATCAGCATCAACAACAGGCACACCACCAATTTTATTTTCGGCCATAATATTTAAAGCATCATTAATGGTAGCTGTTTGCACAATCGTTAACGGATCAACAATCATCCCGCTTTCACTACGCTTTACTTTACGCACGTGCATCGCTTGCTCAGCAATAGTCATATTTTTGTGTAAAACACCTATACCGCCTTCTTGAGCAATAGTAATTGCCATTTGGTATTCGGTAACTGTATCCATTGCAGCCGATACTATAGGAGAATTTACTTTGATGTTTTTGGTGAAATAACTAGCAATACTCACCTCGCGAGGCAATACCTCTGAATAAGCAGGAACTAATAAAACATCATCATAAGTTAATCCTTCGGATACAAATTTGTTTGCTAAAAACGACGAAGCCATAAGATTGAATTTTAGGTTTAAAATTCGGGC